>NZ_JAUBTB010000032.1:9576-76190 GCF_036704965.1 Microcoleus sp. F10-B2
ATCTTCCACTGGCTGTGTGACTGCCTACGATGGTGCGGAAGCATCTTCCACTGGCTGTGTGACTGCCTACGATGGTGCGGAAGCATCTTCCACTGGCTGTGTGACTGCCTACGATGGTGAATAAGGATATATAGCCTAGCTCACTTTAGTCGTATGACAGTTAACTTGCAGTTGCTATCGTAGTGATTTCCTAGGCTGTGTGTTGTTGACGAGGTTGACAATGTTGAGTTGCGATCAAAACTTGACTTTATCCTGAGTTTTGTTAGCTTTATTGATCTACCTCGTCTTCTTCTAAGTCATTGGGCTTATCACAAAGAAATCCCTACTCTTTGTTAGAGTTAGAGATTGTGTGAAAACTCGTTGGCTGTGATTTTTGGCACTTATTTATCCCCCCTAACCCCCTTTTTAAGGGGGATTTAGGGGGATATAAAACTTTGTGCTACCGACAAAAATTGCGTTTGGTTGGTGCGTTAAATAATGCTTTAAGAAACTGTACCTTACCTAAGATGATAACCCTAACTTCTATGCTTCAAAATAATCATCTCAAAGACCGCCGTCTTCAGTTTATCCGAACCCACCAAGAGGCTTTTGATGTTCAGCCAACCTTCCCTCTTCCTCTTTTTGAAGAGATAATTCTTGAGATAGAAGGTTCTTGTTATGTTGAATCCTCTTGCCAAGTTGAGGGTGGCCGACTGCTAGCAGGGCGTCATGAGGTTTGTAAATATCCAGGAAAGACTTGGCCGGAATCTCTAGCTCAGGCATTTAAGCTCTTAGATAAAATCGAGAATCGGTTGGGTGTACGCATTAATCGTGACTTGTTTGAGCAGTTTTCAGCAGCACATATTGGCTCTCGCAAAATCACGAACAACACTATTGGCATTCACTTGGGTTCAAAGCTTGAAGATTCCAGTGCAGTGTTCTATCTCTATATCGATGACGAGGAAGATCCTGAAGAATTAGCAAGGACAGCGATCGCTCTCGATGGCGGTCACTACTCAGATGAATTAACACAGGTGTTGATTAGAGATACTAAGGCAATTGCCTTTAAACTTTTCTTAGACGGTCGTAGTAGTGTCGATATATGTCCTTATGCTCCAGCACAGCCTGGATCATTAGGAACTAGAGGAAAGTATCTTACAGCCTATATACGAAAATACTTTTCACAGAAAGTGAATTCTATTTTCAGTGGCTCTTATCTCCTCATGGCATGCTTCTCTAAAGCCTATGCAACCCCAGTCTTATGGTTTTACTTCACAAACATCAAAGACATACCAAAATATTTTTTATTTAATAGCTTAGGTGATAGAATATATGATTTTTGTCAAAGTCAAAGTTGCATCACAGGTACTGGTGTGACTGTTACAGAGCCAGAGTTAGAGAAGAGTCGATTAGAAAATTTTTGTTTCTACTACGATCAACGTGACGGATGTCAACCGCATCCGGGATTTTGATTTTTATTGAAAATGACTCTGACAACGAGATCAAAACTTAGAATAACCGATCGATATCAGGGTTGTGATTTTGTCAGAATCAAACAGTAATATGAAGTCGCAAAAAGAACGCTATAGCGGTTCTCAATAAAATGAGGTACACACCGCTCGCAACTGATGCCCACGGAGGCATAAGCCCACGGAGCCCTATGCCCTATGCCCGCGAGATCACCTCATCTTACTGAGAAAGGCTATACATATCAATCTCCCCGTCACCCTCTCCCCGTCAATCATCTGTAGCAAACACTCTGCTGTCATCGACTAACCCACCTAATTGTGTTTTGTAATTGTCCATCGCCATGAGCAATAACCCCTTCGCTGTTTCCCTCAACCCTTTTGTCCAAGTCAAAAGCACCGAAGACTACTACACCCTGAAGTCGGCAGAATCCGATCCGACCGCTTTGCTAAGCTTAGCAATAACGTATTCAAAACTGCTCTTCTCTTTCCCTATTCTTCTAGTGCTTCCTGCTGAGTTGAAAATCTTTGAATTCGTCTTTGAATATCTCCTAAAATGCTCCGTACCTTGTTTAAATCACTTGTTAACAAATGGTCTGATAAAATGTCAAGAACTATATCTAAATCAACAGAATAGTTTAACAACAGTAAAAGGATATCATTTTCATAAATGCTGGCACGGCTAAATTGTCCTTGACGGTAGAGAGATGGCAAGGCATAACACTTTAAAATTAGGAGTCCTACCACTGTGACACATCGAAATTTTCGGTTTCCAAAGCTTTGCTCTCCTACAAACTCTTGCGATATTTTTCGGAAGAGCTTATTTTGGGTTAACAATACGTCAATTTGTAATCCCTCAAATCTTCCACGAAGAAATTTTTGATCTTCACTCTGGATACCAATCTCTGGTAAAGTTTCAAGCTCGGCACGAGCCAGGATCAGGTCAATATCTTGAGTATTGCGACCCTCCACATAGCTGAGTAGAGCTACCCCGCCAACCAGAACATAACGAATCTCTCGTTGGGCCAGCGCGTCAAACAATCGTTCAACAGTCTGAAAAAAATCATAACCTTCTGACATTACACCACCCCAATTCTTAACATCAAATAAGATTCCATTTCTGATAATTTCACCGATCGCTATTGCCATTGACTCACTTTCCCAATCATCGTTTCCCATTATCTACGCTATGAGCCATCACCCCTTCGCTGTTTCCCTCAACCCTTTTGTCCAAGTCAAAAGCGCCGAAGACTACTACACCCTGCACTCGGCAGAATCCGATCCGACCGCTTTGCTAACCCTTGCCACAACGCCCGGAATCGGTATTGCTCTCGATCGTCTCAAGGCAGGCAACACCACCACCGCATCTCTCGTGCAAGGGTTAGCCGAAGTTGATGGTCGGGCAGCCGCGGAACAGTTTGCACTGACGCTACAACAATTGGATGAGCGGGGTTGGTTGAGTTACGCTGTGTTGCCGCTGGCAGTGGCGGTTCCGATGGTGGAATCTGCCGAATTGAATCTGACCGAACCCTACTGGACACAAACCCGTCTGGGCCTGTCTCGCTTTGCCTACCAACATCCCTACGAAGGCACAATGGTGCTGGAGTCCCCCCTCTCCAAGTTTCGGGTCAAACTCCTCGACTGGCGAGCAAGTGCGCTGCTGGCTCAACTCGCCCAGCCCCAAACCTTAGCAACACTGACGCCACCGCCCTACCTCGGACCAGAAACCGCCTATCAGTTCCTCAATTTGCTGTGGGCAGCGGGATTTCTGACGGCTGACCCTGAACCTCCCTCGCTCCAGCTTTGGGAGTTTCATAACCTGCTGTTCCACAGTCGCAGCCGCAACGGTCGCCACGACTACCCAGTCATAGCTCATGACATTGAGCAGTGGTCTGATTTCCCGGTAGTGAAGCCACCAATGAGCGACCGGATTGTGCCAATGCCGCGTCCGAACTTGGGGGCGTTGATGTGTAACGATGCCACGCTCACGGAAGCCATCGAAGCACGAAAATCGGTTCGAGAATATGACGATAACCATCCGATCTCGATCGAGCAACTAAGCGAACTACTGTATCGCACCGCCCGTGTTAAGGAATTACTTAGCACAGAAGAGTGGTATGGTAAGAATTGGCGAGAAATACTAGATTTTAAAGCAGATATTGAATATGGCGAGTTGAGCCGTCGCCCCTATCCTGGTGGCGGGACAATGTATGAATTAGAAATTTATCCGGTAGTACGGCTTTGTCAAGGCTTGAACCAAGGAGTGTATCACTACGACCCTCTGAATCACCAGCTAGAGCAGATAGTCGAATCGGAGGATGATATCTTCGCTGCATTAGGTTATGAATTTCTCAGTCAAATAGGCCCACAAGTCTTCTTGGTGATTACGGCACGGTTCGGTCGGCTATTTCGTAAGTATCGATCTATTGCTTATACAGCAGTGCTTAAGCACGTTGGCGTGCTACAGCAAAACTTATACTTGGTGGCAACCAATATGGGTCTGGCTCCCTGTGCATTGGGGGTTGGCGATAGCGATGCTTTTGGTCGGGCGACGGGTCTAGACTATGTGGAAGAGTCGGCTGTTGGAGAATTTGCCATTGGATCGTTGCCTAACCGCAATGTTGAAGCAAGTGGACTGGAGTCGATTGAGGTTGATGGTTCAGAAGGGCTGAGTGAGGCAATGATCTCAGCCAGTGAGACTGAATTGGGTGGAGTTGAGGCTGAACCTGAGTCTGGTGAAACAGGAGTATTGGGAAGTCAGTTTGAGTCAGTTGGGCTAGTGGCAAAAATTCCGCCGACTCAGGTGTGGGAAAGTCTTGAAAATAGCTCGGTGCAAGTTGAGGACAGTGAGGCCGAGGTTGTTGACTTGGCTCCTTCAGATGCGATCGCTCAGGCTCCAGATTCATCGAGTGTCGCTGAGGGTGAACGGGAGTCGGCGGTTTCAGCCAGTCAAGTTGAGAGTTCTGCGTCCCCAATATCCGTGGCACTCCACCCCAATGAACTCGACGATCGCATCCCCGGACTGGCTGAACTCCATAACCAAACCCTCGGCGACCCCCGCATCACGATCGTAATCCTAGACGGCGACCCAGATTACACATTGTCCTGCTTTACCGGAGCTGAAGTCTCCAAGGTGGTTCCCTACTGGCACGAACCAGCAGAACCAATCAGCCCACAAGATTACGCCACCTACCAAGCAATCCGCGACCAGGGGCTAAAGGGTAAAGAGAAGGAAGCTGCATTCTACGCTGCTCTACCAAAAAACAAGGAGCGGGTTGAACTCAATGACCATGCCTGCCACGTCACCAGTATCATTGTGGGGCAAGAGCATAGCCCTGTTTTCGGTGTGGCTCCCAACTGTCGGGTAATCAATATGCCCCATGATGCCCTAGGGAACTATGACGATATGCTATCACCCCTCAACTTAGCCCGTGCCTTCGACTTAGCCTTAGAGTTGGGGGCAAATATTATCCACTGCGCTTTTTGTCGCCCCACCCAAACGGGGGAAGGGGAAGAGATCCTTGTCCAAGCGATTAAGAAATGTCAAGACAACAATATTTTGATCGTCGCGCCGGTGGGGAACAATGTACACCAATACTCGTGTCTGCCCGCCATGCTGCCGGGAACTTTGGCAGTGGGAGCCGCAAAAGTCGATGGTACACCAGCCGACTTTAGTAATTGGGGGGGCAATAACACAGAAGAAGGTATCCTCGCTCCAGGTGTAGATATTTTGGGAGCGCAACCCTGCACTGAAAAACCCGTGCGTCAGACAGGAAGCAGCATGGCTGCTCCCACGATCACGGGCATTTCTGCGCTGCTAATGAGTTTGCAACTGCAAGAGGGCAAACCCGTCGATGCCGAAGCCATCCGAACGACACTGCTCAATACCGCGATACCCTGCGACCCAAAGGTTGTAGAAGAACCAGACCGCTGTCTGCGCGGCTTTGTCAATATCCCGGGCGCTATGAGAGTGCTGTTTGGGCAACCCTCCCTCACCATTTCCTTCGCGGGCGACAAAGTGATCCGCACCGAACGGGCAGGCTATGCCGCCCCCGTCGCGAGTCATGCCCCCCCCACTACCCAAGAGGTTGTTGCCAGTGCAGCGATGCCTGCTGTCTTGCCCGCCACACTAACCGAGGCATCCGTCACCGCCGCCGCGACTCCCGCAGACACAGGCACTGTCGAAGCCAGCACCGCCTACTCTGGCAACGTTTACGCCCTAGGGACGATCGGCTACGACTTTGGAGATGAAACCCGCCGCGACTCTTTCCAACAACAGATGGCTCCCGCCGAAGTCAACGGCATCACGGTGCCGGCAGACCCCTACGATGCTCGCCAGATGGTCGAGCACCTCGATCGCAATCCAGATGAAGGCCGTTCCCTGATCTGGACCTTGAACCTCGATGGAGACACAATCTATGCCCTAGAGTCAACCGACGGCGAAGTCTACGAGATGTTTGTACTGATGTTGGCGGGGCAACTCGAGCCAGAAGCGAGCGATGATTTTGTGGAGCGGGTCAGCATACCCGCCCGACGCACCAACCGCACGGTGGAACTCTCCTCCGGTGAGGTTGTGCCTGTAGTGACGGTACCTTACCCGCGGGGAATGTACGGCTGGAAAGTCAATACCCTGGTGAACTCGGCGATGGCGGCAATCTCTCGTCGGGTGGACGAAGCCCAAGCACCCCTCGTGCGACAGGCTCTGACAGCCTTCCTCAGCCGAGTCTACAACGATCTTCGCAATGTGGGGCAGACTTCGCGCGATCGGGCCCTCAACTTCGCCGCCACCAACATCTTCCAAGCCGCTGTGACCTTTGCTCGGGCGATCGCGGAAGGTCGGCAACTCGACACCATTAACGTCGAAAAAAGCCCGTTCTGTCGCATCAACAGTGACTGTTGGGATGTCAAGCTTGAGTTCTACGACCCAGACAATAATCGTCGGGGGCGCAAAGTTTTCCGCTTTACCCTGGATGTGGTGCTTCTGATGCCGGTGACTTTGGGTGAGGTGAGAAGCTGGTCACTCCCTAGTAAAGAGAGTTGAACGCACCGGTGACGGACTCAGATCGATGCCGGTAACATAGGGAGTCGGGAGTCGGGGAAGGTGGAATTATTGACCTAGACTCGATCGTGCCCATGTAACCGGAAACGATATACAGCCTATTCCAGGTTTATGAAGTACACCCCAGAAACCGGGTTTCTTTACAGTTCTCGCCTCTCAACTAATTCTGTTCAAGAAACCCGGTTTCTCGCGATCTACCTTTACATGGAATATGCTGTAATATCAACTTCCAGGTTTATGAAGTACACCCCAGAAACCGGGTTTCTTTACAGTTCTCGCCTCTCAACTAATTCTGTTCAAGAAACCCGGTTTCTCGCGATCTACCTTTACATGGAATATGCTGTAATATCAACTCCGCTAGCTGAGGAATTGTCAAATCGAATCAACAGTCAATACTCAACTATCATTCAGTTTTTCGACCTGCCCGTTAACAGTCAACAGTCAACAGTCAACAAAAATTCCGGTGCAAGAAGTAAAAACATGGGAATAGAATTTAACCATTTATATGTTACTCTCGACGCAGAAACGCTAGAGTCGATCGCCAAATCAGACTTCATCAGCCAAGAATTCTGCACAATATCCAGAGATACAGTAGAAACTGATAAAGAGAGTTGGGCGGGAACTTATCTCAGGGGAAAACATAGCTATCTTGAGCTTTTTGCTCCAGGGGGTGCTGAAGGCTTTAGGGAAGGTTTTTCGGGTATTGGTTTCAATAGTAAACAAGCAGGACAGATTGATATTGTAGATGGAAAGCTAAAATCCTTACTAACCCAAGAAACGTTTTCTGGTTTGCAAGTTCGTCAAACCGAAGATAGAAAAGTGCCCTGGTTTCATTATTTGGCGCTCAAATCAGAGACAGAACCCTTCAATGCGTGGTTGATGGAATTCCATCAGGATTATTTAGACTATAAAAACATCAAGCTTACCAGTGCTGGTTGCTTTGACCGTGCTGCTTATCTCAAAAACCTTGCTACTTCCGAAACTTCTTTATTTGACGACATTTCAGAAGTTCATCTGGAATTGACTTTAGCCGAACACGAGGAACTAGCATTACTACTTCGAGTCTTTGGCTATGACTCATCTTGCGTAGGAGATATTACTACCTATCGTTCTCATGGTTTTACTTTACAAGTATCTCAGCAAGTTGCTCCAAGTTATCGAATTCGCAAGGTTTTTTGCACGATGAAGGCTCAAGTTCATCAGGAAAAAAAGTTCACTTTCGGTGATAATGCACGGTTAAATGTGGGTGGAGAGCTGGCAATTTGGGAGTTTGGATAACTGAAGCAATAAGTTAAAAAATCAGGCTCTCCTAGACTAAACATGATACAGCATTTTTTAGGTAAGTGAGGTACATAGCAAAGATATAGGACACGGCAGTGCCGTGTCCCTACAATTAATCGGGGTAGGGACTTAGGCACTCGCGGTGTGCTGACTGTGGTTAATATTAATTCCAATGCTACCGGATTTGATATCAATAGCTATTCTCGGTTTATAAATTAGTGTCGGTCGAGATTAATTCGCTTTCAGCTTATTAGTTAGGTAGACTAAAAAATCTAAAAAATCTCGAAATTTGAAAGATGTTTTAAAACTTGCAAACCCTAATTCAGTAAAATTTCATGCGACCCCGAAAGTTCTGAAATTTATGCTGTAGGACTGATGCAATGAATATAACAAAGCACCCATAAACTTATGGGTGCTTTATTAATTCACATCAATATATCGAGCCCAATTGACAGCACTAAACCTTACCAGTAGCGGTACACTACTCTGAAGGAACCGTCGCAATTCCGGCGGTACACGACGTGACGGGTCGGACGGTAACAGTTGTATCGATTAGAATAATAGTGACCGCCGTTGACGCTAGCTGATTCTTCAGATGTAAGTTCAGCAAACAGTGAATCGTCCTTTGTTTCTTTCATGATTTGACTCCGTTTAACTTAATAAAATTGAAGGTAAACTAGAAATCTTATCGAATTTCTAGAGCCTCGTGTAAATACTGACTAATACTTCTGGTAGTGCTGTGCGGCTTCCGGAATATTACGGATAATTTTTGAAAATTTACTCGAGCGCACAACCTGACTCAGCTATCTAAACCACTAGGGTTTTGTAAGGGCGATGGCTGTTCGGATCGTACAGATAAAGCTGGTTCGGCTGCGGCAGGAAAAACAGCATATTCAGGTCATCGCTGCTGCTGTTACCGCCGCTGCTGTTACCGCTGGTAATGCTGCCACCGCTGACAGTAGCAGATTCTCCATCGGTGAGTTCGATGAAGAGTGAACCTTGTTGATTTTCTGACATAAATAACTCCTATTAATAGCTATGTACTTACTTACTACCTACGCATACAGGAAAAACCCGGTAACAGTGCCAAAACTCATGGCGGAAACGCCGTATTTTCATGACAGTCTCCCTCTGGCTTCACTCCTCTTGATATTTGGCGAAGTTTGTGGGTGGGAACGGCAAAGCTGTGCGGATTTTTACCTTGACCCTGTGAATTTTGATTTAGACTTCTAAACCTATTCTTTGTTTCCGGAAAGGTGAGAGTAAAGGTGACAAAACAAATCAGCGATCTCTGCCTCTCGCCCAACTCAAAACTCCAAACTCCAAACTATTCCCCTCTCCCCCAGCCGCCATGTCTCTCACTCCCGAAACCGCACCCGCTGAAACCTTTGATAACGACCAGTTTTTGCCCCCTGTCAGCCGCTGGACGACTTTGGGGGGCATTTTGATGGTGGCGACCTTTGGCGGGGCGATCGCCCTTGCTAGCGTCACCAAATACAGCGCTACAGTCAAAGCAGACGCGATCGTCCGTCCGGCCGGAGAAGTGCGCGTCGTGCAAGCAGCCACCGAAGGCACCGTCGAAAGCATTGCTGTCAGCGAGAATCAGACAGTAAAAGAAGGAGATGCGATCGCAGTTGTAGACGCTTCGCGTTTGGACGCTCAAAAAAAACAGTTAGAAGAAATAATTAATCAGTCTCAAACAGCAGCACAGCAAATCAACCAGCAACTGCGCGACTTAGAAAATCAAATTTTGGCCAGCGCCCAATTTAAAACAATCCAAAGTGAAAGTTCCGCCCAACAGGAATTAATCGAATCCGCTTTAGTAAAATTCGCCACCTCGCTACCGGATGTCGCCGAAAGACTCGGCCGAAGTCGGCGGGTTTTGCTAGTCAAGCAATCGTCCATTCAACAACAATTAATTCAAGCTAAAAAAGAACTAAACCAAATTGACTTAAAACTCGAAAATAGCGTGATCCGCACGCCCACGGATGGTACAATTCTCAGACTGGAAGTACGAAATACTGGTCAAACCGTACAAGCCGGCAGCGCGATCGCTCAAATAGTCCCCAGCGACGTACCCCTGGTAGTCAAAGCCAAGGTGACATCCCAAGACATCGCCCGCATCCAAATCGGCCAACCCGTACAGATCAGGATTTCGGCTTTGCCTTTCCCCGATTACGGCACGTTAAAAGGAACTGTCAGCGAAATCGCCCCAGATGCGATCGCGCCTCAAAATCCCGCTAATAATTTAGGCACAGCTTATTACGAAGTGGCAATTAAGCCCGAACAAACTTATTTAACCAAACTCAAATCCGCCAACAGTCAATTCTTCGGAAACTCCCAGGCTAATGTCCCCCGCCAGTATTCGATTCAATCGGGAATGGAGGGCAGAGCCGATATTATTACCGGCGAAGAAACTGTTCTGACATTTGTTCTACGCAAAGCAAGGTTGCTGACAGATTGGTAATTGCTTTTAAGCCCATTTCTTAAATGCTACGGCTAAGGACACGGCCTGGCCGTGTCCTTAGAGATGTTGAAAAAGGTAAGGAGACGGCAAGGCCGTGTCTTTACAGATGTCTTAAATGTGTAACGGGCTTCTAGCCCGTTGCTGACAACGGTGCAAGATGTGAATTTCAACCAAGAGTATCTTAAATCAAAATAACGTGTCAATATAGAAATGTGAGTTCAATTCTATTCTTTCCTCATGGGCAAACAGCGCGTTCTTTCTGGAGTTCAGCCAACAGGCAATCTTCACCTCGGCAATTATCTCGGTGCCATTCGCAACTGGGTAGAAGGTCAAAGTCAGTACGAAAATTATTTCTGCGTAGTCGATTTGCACGCAATTACCGCACCGCACAATCCAGCAACTCTAGCCTCCGACACTTATACAATCGCCGCTCTCTATTTAGCTTGCGGCATCGATTTAGAATATTCTACTATTTTCGTGCAATCCCACGTCTCGGCGCACACAGAACTAGCATGGCTGCTAAACTGCATTACGCCGATTAACTGGCTCGAAGATATGATTCAGTTTAAAGAAAAAGCAGTAAAACAAGGTGAAAATGTCAACGCAGGCTTGCTAAATTATCCGGTGTTAATGGCAGCAGACATTTTGCTTTACGATGCCGACAAAGTGCCCGTGGGAGAAGACCAAAAACAGCATTTGGAACTCACCCGCGATCTTGTGATCAGATTAAATCACCAATTCGGCACACCCGAAAAGCCAGTATTGAAACTTCCCGAACCGTTAATTCGGACTGACGGTGCGAGGGTAATGAGTTTGACAGATGGCACGCGCAAAATGTCGAAATCTGACCCTTCCGAACAAAGTCGAATTAATTTATTGGATTCGCCAGATGCGATCGCCAAAAAAATCAAGCGCTGCAAAACAGATGCCGTGCGGGGGTTGACTTTTGACGACCCAGAGCGCCCCGAAGCTAGAAATTTGCTGACACTTTATCTCCTGCTTTCCGGCAAATCTAAGGAAGAAGTAACAGCGGAGTGTGAAAATATGGGTTGGGGAGAATTTAAACCCTTGCTGACAGAGACTACAGTTAATGTCCTCAAACCAATTCAGGATAAATACAAGGAAATAATGGACGATCCGGGATATTTAGAGTCTGTACTGCGTCGCGGAAGAGAACAAGCAGAAGCTATTGCTAATCAAACTCTAACTAAGGTTAAGACAGCTTTCGGTTATTCTTTACCTGTTTAGTTGTTAGTTGTTAGTTGTTAGTTGTTATTGGTTAAGAATAACAACTGCCAACTGCCCACTAACAACTGCCAACTGTCAACTGTCAACTGTAAAATAACAAATAACCAATAACAGACAAATAATCATGAACCGTTTTCGCACAGCCTGCACCACCCCCGGAGAATTTATAATTACCGCCGAAGTTGCCCCGCCAAAAGGTGGCGACATAACTCACACAATTCAAATGGCCCAACGCCTCAAAAACAGAGTGCACGCCATTAATATCACCGACGGGAGTCGCGCAGTGTTGCGAATGTGTCCCCTAGCAGTTTCGGCGATTTTAGTGCAGCACGGAATTGAGCCAATTTGTCAAGTTGCTTGTCGCGATCGCAATCAAATTGGCCTGCAAGCCGATCTCATGGGAGCCCACGCTTTAGGCATTCGCAATGTATTAGCACTTACAGGCGATCCCGTCAAAGCCGGCGACCATCCTAAAGCAAAAAGTGTATTCGACTTTGAATCAGTACGGCTGTTGCAAGTCATTCAAAAAATGAACGGCGGCCAAGACTGGAATGACAAACCTTTAACAGACGGAGTTACCGATTTATTTGTCGGTGCTGCAGTCGATCCGCAATGCCCCAGTTGGTCTGGTTTACAAAGTCGATTTGAGAAAAAAGTAGAGGCTGGAGCGCAATTTTTTCAAAGTCAATTAATTACAGACTTTGAACTTTTAGATAAGTTTATGCACAATATTGCTGCTGGCTGCAACAAACCAATTTTAGCAGGAATCTTTCTGTTTAAATCAGCTAAAAATGCTGAATTTATTAAAAAATACGTGCCGGGAGTTCACATTCCGCAAGAGACGATCGACCGTTTGGCTAAAGCTCCAGAACCACTGCAGGAAGGCATAAAAATTGCCGCCGAACAAGTCAAGCTAGCGCGGCAGATTTGTCAAGGAGTTCACATGATGGCCGTCAAACGAGAAGATTTAATTCCTCAAATTTTGGATTTGGCAGGAATGGAGCCTCTGAGCTAAGATTAAACGTAGGGGCGGGTTTTACCGATTATCAATGGCTAAAACTAGGGATTTCGCAAACTCGTAAACCCGCCCACCGCCGCGCTACCCTTTTGAACATCAACAGGACAGTCATGGTTCAAACTATAGACAATCCAACAACTTCTCCTGCAGCCGAACAGCGTTTCACTTGGCGCGGTTTGACATGGCATCAATTCAAGGCAATTCAAGCTGGCTTTGAAGACGTACCGAATGTACGCTTATTTTATTGTGATGGAGTTTTAGAAATTGTGGGAATTAGTAAACCTCACGAGGCAACTAGATGTCTGATTGCAGCGCTACTGATAAATTTTTTTCAATTTAATAGAATACAATTTTTTCCGAGTGGCAGTTACAGTCAAATTGTTGAGGGGAAAGTCGAGTATCAGGCAGATTTGTCTTATTGTTTCGGAACAGATAAAGATGTTCCCGATTTGTGTATTGAGGTAGTCATTACTAGCGGTAGTCCGATTAAACTTCAGAAATACCGACTGATGGGAGTACCGGAAGTCTGGTTTTGGGAAGATGGCACTTTAGAGCTTTACCATCTGCGAGAGGAAGGTTACGATCGCATTGCTAGCAGCGAAGTGCTGCCGGAGTTAGACTTGTCTTTGCTTAAACGCTGCATTTTGTTTGCTTCGCCTTTGGATGCGCTTGAAGAGTTTTCTAGAGGAATGGGCGATCGGGAAAATTAATCGATAAACTACTTTGAACAATGCGCGATCGACTAAACGGTTATTAAATAGGAGCAACTGCCAATGACTGACTCAGAAATCCTTAATTCTGATACCCTCAAAACACTAGATACTAGCATATCAGAAGTTACAGTTTACACCGATCGCGCTTTGGTGACGCGGCGCGGTACAGTCGCTTTGACGGGAAACGAACGGGAATTGGCGATCGCCTCTGTACCGGCAAACCTCGAAACAGAGTCAGTCAGGGCCACGGGTGCGGGTACAGTTGCAGTGCGATTGCTGGGAGTGCGAACCGAAACAGTGTTTAGCAGCGAACCTGTGGGCGATCGCATCGCGGAATTAACCCAACAAATCCAAGAATTAGAAACTCAAAAACGGGCAATTAACGACAAAATAACCGCCCGAAAAATTCAGCTCAAATTTGTGGAAGGTTTGAGCGAAAAAAGCGTCGGTTTCTTTTCCAGCAGCATCGCCAAACAGCAGGTAGGTTTAAACGAAACTGGTGAATTGCTCAACTTTTTAGGAACCAATTACCTAAAATATGTAAGCGCGATCGCTCAATACGAAAGACAGCAGCGCGAATTAGACAAGCAAATAGAAGCTTTGCGCCAGCAGTTGTGGCAAGTACAAACTCCCCGTTCCCAGCAAAATTTTAACATCATTGTCGCCGTAGAACCCAGCGGCAGCGGCAATTTTGAACTAGAAGTTTCCTATGTAGTCATGCGAGCCCGTTGGACTCCCCTTTACGACTTGCGAGTCAACACTACCAACAACCAAATTAATCTCAATTACCTAGCCGAAGTCAATCAAAATACAGGCGAAGATTGGACTGGAGTAGCGCTGACTTTATCCACAGCAAAGCCGGGAATGGGAACTTTGCCCCCAAAACTAGAACCCTGGTTTATCGATACTTTACACTCTACAGCCAGATACCGAAATACCGAGTCAATAGCGCGCTCTAGTCAAATTTTATCAGATTCTGATGGAGATATAGTAGACGTATTTGAAGGAGGGATGCGCTTTGGCTCTGCAGGCACTACAATAGACACAGCATCCCAACCCACAGAAGCTGAAACAGCCACAGCCAAAGTATCCAGAGAAGGTGGCACTGTCTCATTTCAAGTAGGGGGAAATACCAATATTCCCAGCGACGGTACACCGCACAAAGTGACGATTTTCAGCGAAAATTATCCGTTTAAACCTGAATATATAGCCGTCCCGCGATTAGTAAGTTTTGCCTATTTGCAAGCAGTTGTTGTGAATCCGCTGACAGGCGCAACTCTGCTTCCCGGTAAAGCAAATATCTTTCGCGACAACACTTTTGTCGGCAGTGTCCAGTTAGAAAATGTTTCGCCTGGTGAAGAATATAAACTGAATTTAGGAATAGATGAAGGGCTAAAAATAGAGCGGGAATTAGTAGAAAGACAAGTAGATAAAAAACTGATCGGTCAGCAGAGGCGCACGAGTTACGCTTATCGCTTAAATGTGACAAACTTGCATCAGGTGCAGATACACCTGACACTAAAAGAGCAATTGCCAGTCAGTCGCAATGAACAAATTAAAGTGCGATCGACTCTCACTAATCCGAAGATAGTAGCAGGTGAAATGGGAGTGCTGGAATGGATAATGTCTCTGCCGCCGCAAGCAAAGCAAGAGTTATATTATCAGTTTGTTGTCGAACATCCTCCAGATTTAGCAGTCACGGGTTTAGATATTTAATTAGGATTTACACTCTTAATCTGTAACGCCAGCTACAGCTTATACTAATTATGAAAAATCTTGCTAAATATCAATTAAAGACGAGCATCTGTAGGGAAACGGCATTGCCGTGTCCGGCGGGGGGTTGTGCAAATCAAAGATAATTTGTATAAGATTGGTAATTGTAGCAAGAATATTTCCAATTGGTATTACTTATCAAAAATTTGACGATCTGACTATCAACAAAAAACCAGGATGAATTACAACTGGCGAAAAGTCTTGCCTAACGGTATAATTCCCTCTTCTTCAAAAAAACGCCCCGATTTTTCAACAATTTGTACTCCAGCGATCGCGCCCCTGTTGTTTAGCATCGTACAAAGCTTTGTCTGCATAGGCTATCAGTGTATCTGGTTGAACTTCCAAGGTGGGTATGAGTGAGGCAATACCCAAACTGACTGTGACAATCTCCTTCACGTCAGACTCTGCATGGGGAATCGCCAGATCGTGAATTCCTTGCTGAATGTTTTGTACCACCTTAATCCCTCCTTTTAAATCCGTATTCGCCAGAAGTACCACAAATTCTTCTCCACCGTAACGCGCTGCTAAATCGGTGGGACGACGGACTACTTTTTGTAATGTTTGCCCTATTCTAATTAAGCAATCATCCCCAGCCAGATGACCGTAGTAGTCGTTATAGGATTTGAATTTATCAACGTCAAATAAAATTAGAGAAAGTGGCTGCTTTTCTGGCGCTAGGCGTTGCCATTCACTTTGAAGGCGATTGTTGAAACAGCGACGGTTAGCCACCTGAGTCAAACCATCTAGATTTGCCAGTTCTTTTAATTTTTGATTGGCATCTTGGAGAGCCAATTCTATTTGTTTGCGGGCGGTAATATCACGGATAGTAACGGAAAAACCATCTCCTAGCTTGACTGCTACGAAGTGAAACCAGCAAGATTTTCCTGATTCATAGTAAAAATCCTGTTCTAAAGATTCCCCCGTCTCGACAATATTAACGAAGCAATTAAATAGTTTTGGATCAATATTACTCAAAAACTTTTTTAGTACCAATTTGCCAATCATCTCTTCATGCCTACTGTTAAAAGCTCTAGAAATCTGGGGGTTGACGACTAAACACCGAAAATCCTCAATCTCGCCTGTTGCGGTGTTACGAACAGCCTGCATTGCCGCAATACCATCAAGGGAACTATTCAAAACACTAGCCAGTAAAGCCCTCGATTGATAAAGTATCTCTTCTGCTTCCCGGCGCTTAATATTTTCTTGTTCCAGAAGCTGTTGCTGGCGTTGAATGGTTAACTGATTTTCCAGACGCGCCACTACTTCTTCGATTTGAAATGGTTTGGTGATGTAGTCTATAGCCCCTGAATCAAAGGCGGTTACTTTGTCGAAGACATCATCTAAAGCACTAATAAAAATCACTGGAATGTGGCTAAAATCTGCATCCGCTTTGAGAGTTCTACAGACTTGATAACCATCCATTTCAGGCATCTTAACATCTAAAAGTATCACATCTGGTCGCTTTACCTTCACCGTTTTTAGTGCCATCCGCCCGCTGGTAACGCTGCGAACAGTGTAGCCGAGTTTGAGGAGCGCATCGCTTAGTAATTGTAGATTTTCTGGCAGGTCATCTACTAATAGAATGTTACCTTTATTTTCGATTTGAGAATTAAGATTCATTGCCACTCCGAGGTTCTACTAAATCAAGAATCTGCTCAAACTTAAATTGACTGGCAAGTTTGGTAAGGGATTTTATCAAACGAGTTTCTGTTTTGGGAATTTCTCCTACGACTTGTAACACGAGGTTAGTATTTGCCTCAAGTGCAGCTTCGTATAATTGAGTAATCCATTCTTGAGTCATACAGGTTAAATCTTCCGATGTCAAGGGACGTGTTTCTGTATCATCCAAGACAGGAGATCTTGTTTCTGCATAGATATATTTGACTCCCAAATGCTTAGCTAGTGAGTCAAAAATAGTGTGTTCAACGAAGGGTTTGCGAACAAAGTCATCACATCCAGCCGAAAGCACGATCGCCTTTTCTTCTTCCAACACACTCGCCGTTAACGCGATTACAGCCGTAGCATTGCCTTTGGTGGTAGATTTGATGTATTTTGTCGCTTCGTAGCCATCCATAACTGGCATCCTCATATCCATCCAGATTAGGTGCGGTTCCCATTCATCCCAAATGGCGATCGCCTCTTGTCCGTTACTAGCTTCTTTCACCTCAAATCCCAAGGGACTCAACAACTTAATTAGTAATTGTCGATTAATAGATTTATCATCGACTGTGAGAATTTTGTAGCTAAGTTGACCGGGCACCAGTCCCAGCACTCTTGAATATTCTCCTGTACTCTTGCTGTTTGTTTCTTGGCCCAATTTGGTCTGAATATACAATTGGAAACTTGTACCTTTTCCTAATTCGCTTTCTACGGAAATATCCCCACCCATCAATTGCACAAATTTCCGGCTAATTGCTAAACCTAAACCCGTTCCTTCCTGCAGATCTTTTCCAGCTTGAGCTTGACTAAAGGCATCAAATAGTTTTGGCAGTTCTGCTGCTGCAATACCCACCCCAGTATCGCGAATACGGAAATGCAAATTAAAAACATCTGTGGTTTCTTGCTCTCCCAGAAAGACATTCAAAGTGATTTGACCCTCGGAAGTAAATTTGATGGCATTGCTGAGTAAATTAATTAAAACCTGACGCAGTTTTACTTGATCGGTACAGATATAGCGCGGCACATTTTCTGTTCGCTGGAATACCAAATTCAATCCGGCATTATTAGCCCGCAGATGCAACATATCTTCTAAATCATTCAGCAAGATATGTAGGTCAAAGTCTGTAGGATTCAGGGTGGTTTTACCTGCTTCAATTTTCGATAAATCGAGTACATTATTAATTAGCGTTAAGAGATAATCACCGCTGCGATAGATAATTCCGGCATTCTCGTATTGTTCAGGGGGCATATTTGTGGCGCGTACCATCAATTGCGAAAAGCCGAGAATAGCATTGAGGGGCGATCGCAATTCGTGGCTCATATTGGCAATAAAGGTACTTTTGGCTTGATTAGCGGTTTCTGCTTTCACTGCCAACTCTCGGGAAATCTTCTCACTTTCCTGCAAAGCCATAGTACGCTGAATCACTCTTTCTTCTAATTCTGCATTAGCTTGTTGTAATTTTAAAGCCGCTTGACGATTTTCCGAAACAATCGCAGATGTCACCATCGTCGTAATGGAAAGTACCCCCACAAATAAAAGTAGTAACAAAAGGGAATTACTAGCCAACGCGGCCTTATAAAAAATACCAATTTGATAAGCCGTAGTGATAAAAGCCATACTACAAATAGCGGTGACTAAAATAGTAGTAACTTTTTGACTAAAACGAAAAACAGACCATAACAGAGGGGGTAAAAGTAAATATTCTACAGGTTGACTCTCAAATAAGGCAAATTTAATGACTATTCCCAAAAGAATAGCAATAATCATAAATTCTCCACTAAGCCAAGACTGCGGGGCATAAAACTTCTGTTTTTTTAAACAACAAATTAACAAGAAAGGGGTAAAAAGTAAGATACCTATACTATCACCAATCCACCAACCCGTGAAAGTTTTTAGAAAGTCAGACTGGGGGACAATTTTCTGATAAATGAATTCACAAGTCCCGATCAAAGCGTTGGGTAAACTAACTCCCAAAAAACTAACGGCGATAAAAATTACTACATGATTGACTTCATTAAAAGGAAATTTTGTGCGAGTTAACCGTCGAATCACAAATACTGCCAATAAATTCCAAATCGTTACACTAATAGTATTTAAAACAATATTCCACCATAAAGTTGGAGATATCGACCAAGTCATGATTAAGGTCGCAATAAATTGACCCATAAAGATACCTAACCAACGAGAATAACCCCACCCCAATAAAGTAGCGAACATCCATCCTGTTCCGGGCCAAACGGGTGAAATATATGGTGGAATAATCGTAATACTGGACATTTTATGATTCGGGAGCAACCAACAAATCAAAG
Organism: Microcoleus sp. F10-B2; assembly: GCF_036704965.1. Lineage (NCBI taxonomy): Bacteria > Bacillati > Cyanobacteriota > Cyanophyceae > Oscillatoriales > Microcoleaceae > Microcoleus > Microcoleus sp. F10-B2. The sequence goes on from NZ_JAUBTB010000032.1 coordinate 28,550, forward strand.
GATAAACAATAGAAATAATCAGAACTTGAAGCCACCAGTGGGGATTTTTTATTTCTAAGCCAAGACCATTTAAGAGGTTAAATAATTGTTTTTTTGCGGTCATTTTTCAGGTCTCAACTTGCTTTACAAAAACTGTCAAATATCAATTATGAACCATTAAAGGTTCAATTAAATCTAGAATTTGCTCAAATTGAAATTGACGTGCTAATTTAGTCAGGCTTTTGATTAAAAATAGTTCTGTTTCAGGAATTTCCTGAATTACTTTGATCGCTTTTTCTGTGTTTGCTTCTAACACAGCTTCAGATAAGCCGATCATCCATTCATGAGGCCTTAAGTAGGTCGGCGCTGTAAAACAAGTTGATTTGGTGCAAATATCTAGTCAGCATCAGCTTGCAACAAAGCAAGATTTGTGAATCCCAGCAAGTGCAAGGTAAGTTCAATCGCACTCAAAGAGGCGATCGCACAACTGGGAATCCCATACTTAGCTTGCAAAAATTTACCTGTAATTTGTAAACTGCAAAGCCACCGGATAATCTTCTTGCTTCAAGCGTTGAATCACCAACTGCAAATCATCTTTATCTTTAGCAGAAACCCGCACGGCATCGCCTTGAATCGAACCTTGAATTTTTTTGAATTCATCGCGGATTAACTTAGTAATCTGTTTCGCGATTTCTTGAGTGAGCCCTTTTTTAAGTTTAATTTCTTGACGCACGCGACTGCCGCTAGCCGGTTCAACTTTGCCGTAATCAAAAATTTTCAAAGATAAATTCCGCTTGGCGGCTTTAGTTTGCAAAACAGTGTGAATTGCATCAAGAGTAAATTCGCTGTCCGTATTGACAGTAATTGATTCTGCACCCAATTCCACGGTAGTTTTGGTATCTTTCAAGTCGTAGCGGCTTTGAATTTCCCGCACAGTTTGGTCAACAGCGTTAACTAATTCTTGCCGGTCGAACTCGCTGACAACATCAAATGAATAACTAGCAGCCATAAATTAGTAATTGGTAATTGGTAATTGGTAATTGGTAATTGTAATTAGTCATTAATTAAGCGTCTCTTAACTAATGACTAATGACTCATGACTATTGATTACTGACTAATAATAATTAGCCATTAACAGCCATTAAACTGAAATAGAATAAAGTAGCTGTGCAAGAAGAACTAATCGCAAACATGAGCGATCGCCCCAGCGGCACATTCAGAATATAGAAAACCGAAAACAACAACCGGGCGATCGTAAAAGCGATCGCAGCCCAGCCCGCCGCCTCTGAATCTACCCCCGTCACAAAAGCCATCAAAGCCGCCGCTGAAAACAGCATAAACGTCTCAAACGAATTTTGGTGAGCCCAAGTTGCCCGCTGAGCGTAAGCAGGCAACCTATCAAACATAGCGCGGGGGGCTGCTTGGTCGTAGCCTAGCTGCAAGCGAGCGAACGCAACCACCAAAAACGGTGCGTAAACCAGCGCAGCAGCAGCAGCAATACAATCAAGCAGAATAACCGACACAGGCAATCCCAACAGCATCATCCGCCTCGCATTTCAATCAAAATAGAACAGAGTAACCACCTTGCGCTGTTCCTCCGCATCCTGGCAAGTTTTCAGTAAAGTGTGGCTTTCGTGAAAAGCAAAACAGATAAGTTGCTGGCAGCGAGAAATAATCTCCTGATTGCACATGGCGCTTGCTTCCGGGAGAGACAAACTGTCATTTTTGGGATTTTCTACCAAATGTATCACTTGTTCGAGCTGGTCGCGAGACTCCCGGGGCTGGCGGCTCATGCTTTGCGGCAAAATCACCGTCAGCAGATTAGGATCTGCTCGCATTGCCCCCCGAATTGCGGCTGAATTGGTGCCTGTAGCGCCAGAAGTGATGAGCTGATTGCCTCCCAGAACTATGGCGTAGCTCAGCATCTCAATTAGCTGCTGGTGGGTAATAGGAACGTGGCGAGAACCCAAAAGAGCAATCCGCTTGGAGCTGGTTTGCTGGATCGCCGCAAGTTCTTGTAAAAAATCATCTACTCTGGGTAGCTCAATTGATTGACTCAAAGAATTTATTAAATTAAATAAAACTACGTTGTGGATTTTAGCAGACTCGCTAGCAATTGCCACCAAAAAGAAGTTAAGAATTGCTGATTTACGAGATCTCACTAGAGGATGAGGAGATTGGAGGAAGCCAGAAGGCAGAATGTCTGAAAGCATTCGGCCGCCGGAGCTGAAGGTATAATTCAAAAAAAATTGAGAATTTAAGAATTGTGGCTTTTTATTTATTTAAACAAAAATTTTTCTCTGCCGAATACCTTCTTTCTTCAGATCCGGGTGCCGAATACCTTCAGCTCCGGGTGCCTTCTTAATGGACTCGATCGCCCCAGCCCAACGATGCCATCATGCCCTCAAGGTCAAAGTGTTCTGCCATTAGCTGAGTAACGCATTCCACCTTGATTGGTTCGTGCAGGCGCACGTTGCCAAAGGTGCTGTCGATAATTTCCACCGTGGCTAAGGTATCCAAATCCACAGACAAAACTGGAATTTCCATTTCTTCTGCCCTGCCGATCACCAGGGGAGAAGGAGGCAAGTGGCCTGTCAGAATTAAGCACTGAGTCGAGCTCTCCAGAGCCGCTAGCTGAATGTCCGTGCGATCGCCCCCCGTCACCACCGCCATATTTCTCGCTTTGCGGAAATACTTCAGAGCCGAACTAACATTCATCGCGCCAATTGTCAAAGTTTCCACCATCAAGTCCAAACGGTCTCGACGGCAGAGCACGTCCGCTTTCAACTGGTGCACCAATTCTTTGACGCTGACACTGCGCAGCAAAGCGCTTCTCGGCAGCATTCCCAAAACAGGAATACCCGCAGCCTCCAGAAAAGGCCGCACAGTCGCCGTTACTGATTCGAGTTTGTCCGAGGGAACGTCGTTGAGCACGACGCCCAGCAACCGCGAACCCAAGCGCCGCTTAGCCGACAGCAAATCATCTACATACAGATCGATCGGGCGCGCTACCAGCAGCACAGAGGCATCAACTGCCTCAGCGACTTGAGGCAAAGACAAATCGAACAGACTGCCTTCCTCCAAATTAGCTGGGCCTTCTAACAGCACCAAGTCTCCGGTGGGGACTTGCAAATATTGCGCCAGAGACAGGCGGTAATCTGTCTTGTCTTCTCCCCGCAAACGCTTGTGAACCGTCTCTTCGTCCAAAGACAACAGGGTTGACGGTACCTGGCTTTCAGAAAGCTTGAGCGTCTCTACTGCGAACCGCACGTCTTCCTCCCCGGCCCCAACTCCCTCGGAGCTGAAACAGGTTCCCAGAGGTTTCCCGTAGGCTACGGCGAGTCCTTTTGCCCGGAGTCCGAGTGCCATCCCCAGGGCGATCGCGGACTTGCCACTATAAGCTTTGGTGGAACCGATCAGCAAATATTTAGTCAATTTGGGTACGCCTTCACTCCTCAATTTGCACCTGTCTATTTCAATAAATTTAGTTTATTCAACACTATTTCTGCAGTGCGACTCAATTGCGCAATACAATTATACTCGATTTTGTCGCTTTTGCCCATATCGTTTTTTTGATTGCAGCTTTTCTTCACCTGATTTAAACCCTTTTTTTCGCTTTTTTTTGCACATTTGATTATTATGACAACTGTTTTATATATTGTTTTAAATTATTTTTGTCAATCAAGTTTAATCAAATTTAATTACTTATATAGGAATTTTTAATATTTTTGTCACTACAATTGCAGGAATTAGACATTGCTATCGAGCCATTTTAGACAACAACACAGAATAAAAGCGAAATTTTATCCCTGCCAAAGCCTTCCCGGAATTTACGGAATTTTTATATTAATTAAATACAGGTACACAGTAGGAAAAAAGCACGGTTTTTGTCCCAAGCAATTTTGCAGATAATTGAAAAGGGATAGGTATTATTAATTATTAATTATAAGTGCGCTCGCCCGCGTAAAAACTGATACAGCGTATTCCCGGTTTGTGAAGTGTAGGGACACGGGGCGCCGTGCCGTGTCCCTACGCAGAGCTCACTATAGGCGGGTGTACTTCATAAATGTGGAATCTGCTGTATCTGGCACTGCGAGCAATAAGCTTACGAATTACGCACGATTGTTGAGAAACCGGGTTTTTTTTTACTAAAAGACTCGCTGTAGACCCTAGATTCGGTAAAAAACCCGGTTTCTGGAGCCCCATGCGTCCAGGACTGAAGCTGTATAAGAGGGGGCTGCTAGGTCGTGCCTAAACACATAAATTGTCTTAGGGTGGGGTGGCATTTCGATCGCCCAAAGGCTGATTGCGATGCCATCCCGATCGGAGTTCAAGGGCTGTAGATTGAGTTTCGTTGGGCGGATCTACAGCGCTTTCCTCTCAGGTACCGAGTCGCAAAATTTGAACGAAATCGGACGGCGCGATCGCACTCGCTGGCACCCCATTCAAAACTGCCAAGAGTTCCCCAGAGTTAGCAATTCTGATGAATGTGGTGGGACTGGCGTCTCCCCCCTCTGTGCCTTGGCTAATGCTCAGTTGAGTGAAGGTCAAACCGCCCGCTAAACTCAGCAAATCCTCCCCTTTTCTAAAGTCTAAAACTAGATCGCTTCCTTGGCCTGATGTCAAGACAAAGAAGTCGCGCCCGCTGCCGCCGATCAAAGTATCGCTGCCTTCATCGCCAATCAACACGTCGTCGCCAGCACCGCCGACCAAACTGTCACTGTCTTTGCCGCCCAAAATCGTATCGTTGCCACCATCACCGTTGATAGTATCGCTGCCTTCATTGCCAAACAGCAGGTCATTGCCAGCACCGCCGCACACTTGGTCAAGACCAGCAGCAACGCCGACAGGCAGGGGGCTGCCAATATCACCAAACACCGTGTCATCCCCGTCGCCGCCACAGAGAGTGTCATTGCCTTGGTCGCCCAACAGCGAGTCGCTGCCCGAGTCGCCTACAACTACATCGTTGCCCTTGCCGCCGCGCGCAGTATCGTTCCCCTCACCGCCAGAAAGGGTATCAGAGGCATCCTGACCGCAGAGGAAGTCATTGCCCTTGACACCCAATAACAAGTCGTTCCCGGCGCTATCGCGGTCAGATTCGCTGTTAGTGCCACCGTAGAGGCTGTCATTTCCCTCCTCGCCCACAAGGGTGTCAGAACCGCGTCCGCCCCAGATCAGGTCGTTATCTTTGCCACCGAAAGCAGCGTCGTTGCCCTGACCGCCGAACATGGTGTCGTAGCCTGCTTGACCGTTGAGGTAGTCGTCGCCCGGTCCGCCCAACAGCAAGTCGCGATCGACCTGTGGCCCAACAGGAATGTTGCTGATCAATCCGCCAAATAGGTTGTCGTTGCCTGCCAAACCGACAAGCAGGTCGTCTCCGCCCAAACCGTTGATGCCGTCGCCACCGCTGCCGCCAGTGAGGATGTCGTTTGTATCGACACCAACCAGGTTGTTTTGAACAAGATTGAAACCCTGAAGAGGACTGATGTCCGGTAAGGTAATTTGCGCGCAAATGCAATCTGGATCTTCAGGTTGCTGCGGGGTTGGAACGGGAGTTGCTTCCTGGATTGGGGTTGGCGCTGGAGTTGGTGCCGGTGTCGGCGCTGGAGTTGGTGCCGATGTCGGCGCTGAAGTTGATGCCGGTGTCGGCGTCGGCGGCACGATAATGGTGGGCGAAAAATTGATGGCTGGTGCAGGTGTCGGCGCTGGTGTCGGCGTCGGCGGCACGATAATGGTGGGCGAAAAGTTGATGACTGGTGTCGGCGTCGGCGGCACGATAATGGTGGGCGAAAAGTTGATGACTGGTGTCGGCGTCGGCGGGGCGATGTCGTTGTCCGCTATGGTGACGCTAACGGGCGCGATCGCAACTGGCAAGTATTCGGCAGCGCTGTCGGGGGCGACACTGGAAAAAATCAACCCGGTGTGAGTTCCTTCCACAACAGTGTCGTCGCTAGCTTTCACGCTGACAGTTTGCGCCGCATTCCAGTTAGCTTCCGTGAAAGTAATGGGTGCGATCGCATCTATTTGACTGCCCGCGGCGAAGTTGACCGTAACTGGCGCTGTCGGCGCTTTGGTGAGGACAATGCTGTAGCTGCCTGCTGCACCGCCTTCTGCGGCATTGGTACTGTTAGGAGTGACGGAGATACCGGGGGAATCGTTGTCGAGAATCAAGACATCGACTTTGGGGATGCCGAGATTGTTGTAAGCCAGATCGGCACTGCTAGCGCTGGGAGTGATGATGCTAAGCTGCGTTCCTTCAACGGCGGAGTCGTCCACTGCTTTGACAGTGGCAGTTTGAGGAACGTTCCAGTTAGCCGGAGTGAAGGTGAAGGAGGCGATCGCTTCTATTTCAATGTCTGTGGCGAAGCTAACTTTAACGTCACTTGAAGGCTGGCTGTTGAGGGCTATTTGATAAGTATCGGTTGCACCGCCTTCGGCGATAATCGTGTTGTCTCCTGTTTGGGTAACAGTCACGCCAGCAGCAGTAGTAGTTGTGTCGTTGTCGGCGATGGTGACGCTGACGGGCGCGATCGCCACGGGCAAGTATTCGGCAGCGCTGCCTGTTGCGACGCTGTGGTTAATTGTGCCGCTGTGAGATCCTTCCACAACAGTATCGTCAGTGGCTGTCACCGTTACTGTTTGCGGCACATTCCAGTTAGCTTCCGTGAAAGTAATGGGTGCGATCGCATCTATTTGACTGCCCGCGGCGAAGTTGACCGTAACGTTAGCAGTCGGCGCTTTGGTAAGGACAATGCTGTAGCTGCCTGCTGCACCGCCTTCTGCGGAATTGGTACTCGTGGGAGTGACGGAGATACCGGGGGAATCGTTGTCGAGAATCAAGACATCGACTTTGGGGATGCCGATATTGTTGTAAGCCAGATCGGTGCTGCTAGCGCTGGGAGTGATGATGCTAAGCTGCGTTCCTTCAACGGCGGAGTCGTCCACTGCTTTGACAGTGGCAGTTTGAGGAACGTTCCAGTTAGCCGAAGTGAACGTGAAGGAGGCGATCGCTTCTATTTCACTGTCTGTGGCGAAGCCGACGGTAACGTCGCTTGAAGGCTGGGAAGTTAATACCGCGCTGTAACTGCCATTGACACCGCCTTCTGCTGCAGAAGTATTTGTAGGAGAAATTTTTACCCCTGCGGTCGAGGTAGCTGTATCGTTATCGGTGATGCTGACTGTTACTGGTGCGATCGCCACTGGCAAGTATTCGGCAGCGCTGCCTGCTGCCACGCTGTGATCGATCGTGCCGCTGTGAGATCCTTCTACAACCGTGTCGTCGGTTGCTGTCACCGTTACAGTTTGCGGTGCATTCCAGTTAACCGGAGTGAAAACGATCGGCGCGATCGCATTTATTTGACTGCCCGCAGCGAAATTGACGGTAACGTTAGCAGTCGGTTTAGTGTTGAGGGAGACTTTGTAACTGCCTGTCGCGCCGCCTTCTGCTGCATTGGTGCTTGCAGGTGCGATCGTGACGCTGGGCGTACTGGGATTAGCGACATCGTTATCGGTGATGCTGACTGTTACCGGCGCGATCGCAACTGGCAGATATTCCGCCGCACTGCCGGCGGCAATGCTGTGGTTAATCGTGCCTGCGTGCAGCCCTTCGACTAAACTGTCGTCGGTAGCTTTCACCGTGACTGTCTGCGGTAGGTTCCAGTTATCTGAGGTGAAAGTAAATGTGGAAATCGACTGGATTTGAAGGCCCGTATTGAAATTGACCTTAACAGGCGCAGTCGGTTTGCTAGTCAGCGCTACCTTGTAACTGCCTGTAGCGCCGCCTTCGGTAGCCGTCGTGCTGCCAGGAGTAATTGTGACTCCGGCGGTATCGTTGTCAGTAATTTGGGCAATAACTGAGGCAGTACCAATCAGGTTGTATTTCGCGTCTGTACTGGTGACTTTGTGGGCGATCGTACTGGAGTGCGCGCCTTGAGCTGCACCATCGTCCACGGCTTGCACATTCACCAGTTGAGGCACGTTCCAGTTGTTAGGGGTGAAGTTTAGGGCGATCGGATTTCCGCCTCCAGCCCCCACGTCGCTTTGGGTGTCTGGGGAGGCGGTGACAGTAACATCGGCTGCTGGCTGGCTGGTCAATACCGCCGTATAGTTATCCGTAGCCCCACCTTCGCCGATTTTGGTGCTGCCACCAGTTTCGGTAATTTTTACGCTCGGCGTGTCGTTGTCGGTAATTGGCAAAGTAAGATTGGCAACAGCAGTGCCGTCCAGCGTCACGGGTACAGCGCCGTCGTAGTTAGCGTCGGCACTGGTGACACTGCCGGTAATGATGCTGCTGTGAGGGCCTTCGGCTAAGGTATCGTCCGCTGCTCGGACAGTGATAGTTTGAGGGACGTTCCAGTTGCTGGGAGTAAAGTTGAAGCTGACGGGGTTTCCAGCGCCCGTCCCCAAGTCTGTCTGGGTGTCGGGTTTAAGAGTGAAGATTACCAGTTCGGTGGGCTGGCTTCTGAGCGCTACTCTGTAAGTATTAGGGCTGCCGCCTTCTGCCAGACCGGGGTTTGGAGGGACTGAGGTGACAACAATGCCTCTGGTATCATTGTCGGCGATCGTCAGGCTGGCTATATCTGGGGAGCCGAGAATGTAGTTTGTGCTCGGAGCGATGGTGAATATGACATTTTCATTGGGGTCAAAAATATTGTCATCAATAGGAGTAATCGTCAGATCGACGCTTGTCTGCCCATCGGGAATAATCACTGTGCCGCTAGTTGGAGTGAAGTTGGTATTAGTACCCGTTGCAGTATAGTCGGTGGTGAAGGTGGCAGACCCCGCTACATTGAAATTGACAGAGAGCTGTCCGTTGCTGTTGGCGACGCGGGTGATTCTAAAGGTGCCTGGAATCGAACCAGCTTCAGCCGGACTGCCCAGTGGGGAAATGCTGAGGACGGGGAGATTTAATTCATTTGGCGGTAGCGTCCCAAATATGGTGGTTGTGGCGTAGCTAGTAGACTGATTACCTTCAAGCGAAAATCTATTTCGCAGGGCAAGGGTCAGGTCGTAGGGGCCTGTGCCAACTGGGAGAGGGTCGACAAATTGATCTGTATCCAGGTCGTCGCCGTATACTGTGTCGTCTAGCGCACCGCCGACGGTAATTTTGTCCTGCAAGAGGGAGTATCGGTCGATTTCGTAACGACCCGGTAAGGCAGTTGACCCCCCTATACCGGTAATCCCCACAAAGGTCGCTGGTAGTGCAGGATCGTCTCCGCTGTCAGTTTCAAAGAGAATTTCCTCCGTACCTGAAACACGACGACCGCCAGTGTCTGCAATAGAGCCATCAAATTGCAAGTCGCCATCAACATAGCGCATTAACTCAAAGTCTACTCTTGTATTTCCAGGGTTTGTAATCCTGTAGGTTTGAGTTAAAAGACTCCCTTTTCTTAGCCCATTTACTACTAGGTCTGTGACCGTCTGAGTCAGTACAAAATTAAGACCACCAAAATTGAAGGTGCTTGTAGCAGTGGTTGCGGTTGAATTTGGGTTAAAGACTGGATTGAGTCCGCCTGTATTGCCGATGGAGCCGGTAGTCAGAAAAGTATATCCTCCTGTACCGCCCACCCTCATGGCTACCCCAGACTGAAAAGTGGTGCTCGCCGGTCCTGAGGGACCGAGGGGGTCATAATTCGCAGGTGAAGCACCTCCAGTGCCACCAACAGCGGAGCCAAAAGACCCAAAGGCATCTACTCCGACTGTAAGGCCTCCATCTCCTGATGCTGTATTCAAGTCAACTAAGGTAAATGCATAATTTTTCAGTGTCTCGGCTTGAATTGGCAGATTTATTTCAATTTGGCCTGTGGTTGCCTGAAGCTGCCAATCTCCTCCTAAATCTGCACTCCCTGTCAGGGTTGTAGAAGCTGCGATTTTTGCTTTTGTAAGGTGGCTTATTTGCTCCACGAATGTTTGACCGCGGCCTGCTGCAACACTGCAACCGTAAAGCAGAATCTCTGCTTTTGCACTCAACGATGCCCCCCATTTTTGCAGTTGGCTGGCGTAGGAGTTGAGAGTATCTAAGCTCAATTGAGCTGTGCCTAATTGCAAGCTGCCGGGACTGCCGTGGCAGAGGACGTGAAGTGCAGATACCTCCTGACAACCGGCGAGATACTCGCTAATCAGGGCAATACCGTCTTGGTTCGAGTCGATGATAACTGTTGTGATTCCGGGTTTGACTCCGGCAACTAAGCTTTGGTAATCTGCAACGGCTGTGTCTATAAAAACAATCTCTGAAATTTCTGTGCCCAAAGTGCCGACCGCCTGCTGAGAATCCGCAGGTTTTGCACTACCAGCAGCGACAGTTGCTGCGTCTTCAAGGGTAAATTGGATCGGGCGATCGCTAATTAAAGAATATGTAGAGAGTTCGTGGGTGAGCGGAGTCATAATACACCTCGGGTAAAAATTGGTAGGTTTTCATTTGTAGCTACAAAATCTTATATGTAGCGTTCTCTGTGTTATGCACTTACTCAAAATTATCTAGGAGTAATTACAATAACTGATATTGGGCGTTTTTATACTTAAGTGTTTGCTAAATAGTGGCTAGAAGGAATTGCTATAATTTAATTCGGCTTTGGGCCACTTACTTGCAAAATTTGAGCATGACAGTGCGACCGCCAAAATGGCAGTTGAAAAATTGTCTCCGAGCACCCCGAACAAAAAAAATCAGGACTTATATTAAATCCATTCGATCGCAAGATTACTTAAAATTCTTGCTGATGACAGGTGGGATTATTTAATCTATTTTCGTAGAAATTAACTCATCCTAATTTAGTTCTTATCCTCACATATTTCCGTAATATTGCTGAGTATTTTTACAAAAATTAATACATGAAAAAAGTTCGGAGTTTGGTGGGGGAAATGTGTCTTGCCTCACATCTTGCACCAATGTCTGAAATAGGCTTTTGGGCTTGTCCCACAACAAAGTACAGTAGTTTTCAATTGGATTAAATACAGGTAGGGACTCAGGCTTTTCCTGATTACTTACGCGAAATGTGTATCACGCTCAACTGAAAACTGCGGTAGATTTACTTTAGCAATGCAGATAAGTGCTGACACCCAAAGGGATTATTGAGAATGCTCCAACAACTCACTTACTCTTTCCGCTTCTCAAATAGGACTGGCGCACCAATCATGTAATTTCGCCGTGGTGGCATTACACTATTGGTGCGCCAGTTATAGCGCCCGTCAATCGATTTTAGATTTTAGATTTTAGATTAAAGAATTGAAGAAAGCGACCCCACTGATAAATCCGGGGGCTGGCGATCGGGATTCGGAACTTTTTTCTCGATCCGCGAATGAATCCGGGGGCTCCGGACTAAATTGCTCGATCGTCAATTGCCGACTTTCCGGAGTGCGGGTGCGCTGAAAGTTAATCATCCATGCGCATCAGCTTCCGGTAAAACGATTTAGAAAAATCGACGCTACGAGTCCGCTGAAAAGTCAGGAGTACCTCAATTAAGCAACTGACAAACTCAGAGCTTTGCATGGTCACTTCGTAGCTAAGTTCAGCATTGCCGTCAAACAAAACCCGACAGCGGGTCAAATCGATCGGCAAGGACGATATATTCCAACTAGCGACAAACGGCACGTTCTCCCCGCCGTCAATTTTTCTTGACCCCTCCAAGCTTTTGAGCTTGTAGAGGCCGATAGCGTGCGGCAAAAACTTGCGCCGGGGCTCTTGACAGAAAGGCGCATAGACTTTCACTTCTTTCTCGTCGGCTGGCTTCAGTTGAGGAATAGACATATTTATACCTCAGACAATTACTACTAGCAGATACTTGAGATCCTCTGAAAAAACTAACAGATATTCGTGGTCGATCGCAAGCAAAAGTCATCCCAAATACTCTATCCAATGCCCGTTTACCCTGTTCGGACAAGCAGCGAACCCGCTGCTTGTCCTCCGGTCTGCTTTCGACAAAACGCCAGAAACTGGTACAGTAAATACTTATCTCTAAAATCAAAAACTATTGGTGGTTGAATCAAGTAACCTATGCAGGAGACTTCTTGGTCAGAAAACGACGCTCGCAGCGAGCTTAACTTGGACATCTCTGATTTAGCTCAAGAAGAGCTCAAGAGTTTGACCTCGAACTCGAAGCTCGGCAAAGTATTTGCCATACCAGACATGGGCGACAGGGTGTTTGACGCGGAAACAAAAGCTCATCTCCCGGTTGCGGTGTCGGTGCCGGGAACTCCCTCTTTTCCTCAAAATCTGTACCGGGGACGCCGCAGAAAAGCCGCCGCAGTACTGGCTGCGATTTGGGCCGGCACGATCGCCCTGCACTTGATTTCTTGGGGCGCGTGGGTAGTGTGGGGGCTGACGGGACTGCTGTGGATGCAAGCATTTCGAGTTTTGTTTGCTTCGCCCAAGCCCGCACTGCCGCCTCTTGCCGACGAAAGTCGAGAGGATTGGCCCTACGTGTCGCTGCTAGTGGCGGCGAAAAATGAGGAAGCGGTGATTGCCCGATTCGTAGAATCCATCTGCAATGTAGACTATCCGATCGACCGCTACGAAGTTTGGGCGATCGACGATCACAGCACCGACGGCACCCCGGTAGTATTGGAACAGCTCACCAAAAAGTACCCCCAGCTCAAAGTATTTCGCAGAGGAGCAAATGCCAGCGGCGGCAAGTCGGGAGCCCTGAATCAAGTGTTGCCACTGACTCGCGGGGAATTTGTGGGAATATTTGACGCCGACGCGACAGTAACGCCGGATTTGCTGCGCCTGGTGCTGCCGGTGTTCGATGGAGAAAAGGTAGGGGCTGTGCAAGTCAGAAAAGCCATCGCCAATGCTTCGGTAAATTTTTGGACTCGCGGCCAAGAAGCAGAAATGGCTCTCGACAGTTTTTTCCAACAGCAGCGGATTGCGATCGGCGGCATTGGAGAATTGCGCGGTAACGGCCAATTCATGCGTCGCACCGCCTTGGAAAGCTGCGGCGGCTGGAACGAGGAAACGATTACCGACGACCTGGATTTGACGGTGAGGCTGCACCTCGAGCAATGGGACATTGAATTTCTCGCTTTCCCAGCCGTGTCAGAAGAAGGAGTCACTAACGCTCGCGCCCTGTGGCACCAGCGCAATCGCTGGGCAGAAGGCGGCTATCAGCGTTATCTTGACTACTGGCGGCTAATTTTGCCGGGCCGCATGGGAACTTGGAAAACCTGGGATTTATTTGGATTTTGGGTATCTCAATATTTCTTGCCCACAGTAGCGCTACCCGACTTTGTGATGTCAATTGCGCTGCGCCGGATGCCGATCGCCAGTCCCCTAACTGTGATGACCCTTACTTTGTCAGTGGTGGGAATGTTTGTCGGTTTGCGCCGCACTCGCAAAGAGACCAAATTTGACGTTAAAAGAGTTTTTGCCACCTTGCGGCAAACGCTGCGGGGTACTGTGTATATGTTCCACTGGCTGTTGGTAGGGACTGTAACGGCTCGGATTGCGGTGCGGCCCAAGCGGCTCAAATGGGTTAAAACCGTCCATCAAGGCGCTGCTAGTAGCATCAAGTAAACGATTAGCAGAAATATCTCGGCACAGTATTGCCCAAAGTCCGAAGATTTTCGGACAAAAAAAACACCAACGCTCGCCAAATATGTCCCCACCACAGCCTAATAGTAAAATTTGGCAATTCTCAGAAAAAAACACTTTGAAACTGTTTAGGTAATTAATAGGTAATCGGCGAGGGGTAATAGCGAATAAGTAATCGGCAATACAAAAGTCTAAAATTAAAAGATAAAAGCGAAAATTTTTAACTTTTAACTTGACAAAAAACCAATTACTATCTATTAATTATGAATTGCCAATTAGGACGAATTGCTTGTTGCCAACTACCCGTCACCCGTAATTGATAATGGATTTGTTAGAGTACCAAGCTAAATCTTTATTTCGCCAGATGGCAATTCCGATTTTGCCGTCGCAGCGGATTGACAATCCCGCCGACCTCAAAGGACTGAAAATTCCCTACCCAGTTGTACTCAAATCGCAAGTGCGGGCTGGGGGAAGGGGCCGGGCGGGCGGTATCAAGTTTGTGGAAAATACGATCGATGCAGTAGCTGCAGCCCAAACAATTTTTAATTTGCCGATCGAGGATGAATATCCCCAAGTCCTGCTGGCAGAAGCAAAGTACAACGCCGACCAAGAATTGTACTTAGCGGTACTCCTAGACCCCGTAGCGCGACGCCCGGTTCTTCTGGGTTCGAGCCAAGGAGGTATGGATGTCGAAGGGTCGATCGAGCAAATGCAGCAAGTTGCCGTAGACCAGGAATTTTCCCCATTCTACGCCAGGCGTCTCACGCTGAAAATGGGATTGCAGGGAGACTTGATTCAATCCGTGAGCACCATTGTCGAGAAAATGTACCGGCTGTTTGTCGAAAAAGATTTAGATTTAGTAGAAATCAATCCTCTCGGCATCAGTCCAACGGGAGAGGTAATGGCTTTAGACGGTAAAGTCACCGCCAACGACGAGGCCTTGGGGCGACATCCAGATTTGGCAGCACTCTCGGAGAATAGGCTCTTGGGCGGGCTGGCACGGGAAAGGAGAAGTCCCCAGGTCCCTGGCGATCGCCCCCATTCCTACTCGAAGGCTCAGCAATCGCCCGAGTTTGACCCCAAATCTAAATCCCCAACCTCGAATTCCGAATCCCTGCAATTAACCGAACTAGACGGGAATATCGGAATTTTGTGCAACGGAGTTGGCCTGACAATGGCAACTCTGGATGCTGTAACCCACCAAGGAGGAAAACCAGCTAATTTTGTGAATATTGGTTCCCTAGACCGCTACTATGCAGCAAATGCCCTGCGCGATCGCGCGGATTTGGGTCTGGAGTTAGTCGCTCAGGATAAAAGCGTTAAGGTGATACTTATAAATATTTTGGGCAGCGCCTCCAAGACGGAGGAAATAATCGCCGCAGTAGCCGGCTATTTGGAACGGAAAGCTCGCGCTAACCGCCACATCCAAGTTGTGCTGCGGCTGGTAGAGATCGATGCTGATGCTGTTAAAAAGCGTTTGGGACAGTTGCCGGTGCAGCTAGCTAGCACTTTGGATGAGGCCGCGGCCGCTTCTGTATCCTCCGTCAAGTAGCGGCAGTCGATCGGCAAAAAACAAGATTTTTGTACAGATGAAGGCCTTCTGCTTTTTACAGATCGAGTGTCAAGTGGGAACAAATGAATTTAACTCCTGAAAGCAAAGTCCTAGTACAGGGCATTACAGAATCTCCCGCGTCAACCCGCGCCGCCCTGATGATGAAAGCATACGGCACGAATGTAGTCGCCGGTGTCAGTCCCGGTCGGGGGGGGCTGGAAATGGAGGGAATTCCGATTTTTGATTTGGTAGAACAAGCAGTGGCGGCAGTGGGTCACGTTGACACTGCGGTAATTTTTGTAGACGCTTACTCGGTGCTGGATGCGGCTCTAGAAGCGATCGCGGGAGGAATTCGGCAAATCGCGATCGTCACTGGGGGAGTGCCTCCTCTGGATATGGTGCGCTTAGTCAGAAAAGCAGAGGCTACTGAAACTTTGGTAATCGGACCTAACAGTCCGGGGATAATTGTGCCCGACAAACTGCTGCTGGGAACTCACCCCAAGGAATTTTACACTCCCGGCCCGGTGGGGGTGATCAGCCGCAGCAGCACTTTGACTTACGAAGTGGCCCTAGAACTGACTGAGGCAGGGTTGGGACAGTCGATGGCGGTTTGTATTGGCTGCGACGCGATTGTCGGTTCTTCTTTTATGCAGTGGCTGCAAATTTTGGACGAAGACGACAGTACCGAAGCGATGGTTTTGGTGGGGGAAGTTGAGGGCTGGAGCGAACAAGCTGCTGCTTCTTACATCGCCTCGGCGATCGACAAACCCGTGGTTGCTTATCTGGCCGGTCGCTACGCTCCCAAGGGGCCGTCTTTGGGCCACGCCGGCATCCTGATCAGTTCTCGCGCTGCTGCGCAGAAAGCCTTTGGAGTTACGCCCCCAAACAAAATGGCGGCTTTTGAAGAGGCGGGCATACCTGTGGCGGCTCGGCCTTCGGAGGTTCCAAAGTTGCTCAAAAAATTGCTCAAGAAAAATTGATTGCTTCGGGAGTCATAACCCTCGTGGCGGTTGGGATAGGGGTAGGGCGGGGGCGGGTTTGGTCTCAAAATTGCCTGCAGAATGCCACAAATGCGGGCTAAACCCGCCCCTAAGACACATTTATAATTTTTTTACCACAGTCCTCTGACCGGCCTCACAGGCTGCGGTGCGGGTGCTGGCAAGGGTGCGGGTTCGGCGCGGCGCGGCGCTGGAGGCGGAATTGTTGGCTGCACGCTGCGCCGAGGTTCGATCGGACTTTCGGTGCGAGTTGTTTCAGTTGTGCGATTTGTCGATCGCATCACATCTTGAAGCAGGCTTTGTATATTTCCGGCTAAACTCTGAACTTTCCCAACAGCGGCGCTAATGCTGGCAACATCTACGTAAACCTCTGTTAGAGGATACTTTTTCAGGATTTCCAGCAGCGATACCTTACCGTCATCCCCGGCCGCCAGTATCATCGCCGCCCGCAGAGCTTTCCCGCTTTCTGTGCGGCGCTGAGTGCGAATTGCTTGACCGATTTCGTCAGTGATTTTTTCTCCCGGGGTGCTGTAAACTACCCGGGCCAGATTAGCAGGCTTTAAACCGATTTCTAGACCCATCAACCCCCGCAATATTTGCGCGTCCATTTTGGAAAACCGGATAATTTGTTGTAGGGTTGGGGTCGTCGTGCCGTCTTTAGCAAAGTCTTCTAAGTCGCTGATATTGATGGCTTGTCGGATCGGGCCAAATGTGAGGACAATTTTTTCGGCTGCTAATGCTGTACTGCTGCTAGATAATATGCTCCCGCTTGCTCCTAAAACTAGGGCAATGCCGATCGATACAAATTTTGTTAATTTCATATTCATTTTTACCGCTCGATTAAAATTATTTTTTCGAGATTTGTACATTATAGATGCAGCAGTTATATTCTACAAGGTCGCCTGTCTAATTTGTTCCCGCATCACACCCACAATCTCGACCGAGACTTTTTCTCGATCTTGACTTTAAGAATAAGTAACCACATCTGCCGCAATATTTTTGCTTCTATTCATTCTGCCTTCTACCTTCTACATCTGAGTGCCTTCTACATCTGAGTGCCTTCTACATCTGAGTGCCTTCTAGAAGTTATGTTGAAAACCAAGCGCAAATCCAAAAAATCCAAACACAAGCACAGCGAAAAAACAACAGCGCTAAGCAAAAAAGAAGTAGCAGCACAAAAACGCAAAACTTCACAAAAGCGCAATGAATTGCTGCAGGCGATCGCCATAAGCTGCTTAGTCAGCCTTGCTGCCAGCATCCCCCTGTTGTTCGTAGCCCGCCCTAAGATTGCTGTTGCAGGAGGGGCAGCCGCAGCCATCTTGCTGCTTTCCTACAAGTACCCCCGTCAAGCTTTGTGGGCTTTTCTAATTTACCTGCCTTTCAGCGGTACAATTACTTACGCAATTGGTGGCGGGAATGCTGCATTTCAAGTAGCAAAAGATGCTTTCTACATACCAGCCCTCATCGCCCTAATTCAAAGCTGCAAAAAGAAACAGTTACCCCTGTTCATTCCCAAACAAATGCTTTCTACCTTCAGCATCCTGTTAATGATGGCCATGCTGACTTTAATTTTTGTCAACGGCGATATGCAGCTCAACCCGATGAAGGGCGACAAACCAATTTTGCAAGGAATTCTCGGCTTAAAAGTATTGATAGGTTACATACCGCTGATTGCTTGTACCTATTATTTGCTCCGCACTAAGAAGGATTTGGTATTTTTTAGTCGAATGCACATCGTTTTGGCGATCGTTTGCTGCCTTCTCGGTTTGATTCAATACCTGTTGCTGCAAAGTGGAAAGTGTGCAGGTACTCGAGGAATGATCGGAGAAGAATTATATAAAGCAACGCTGCAAGCTAGATGTTTTGTCGGCGGTTCTTTGGTGTTCAGTCCAGAAGTCAAATTTATTCGCTTGCCGGGAACTTTTGTCGCCCCTTGGCAGTGGGCGTGGTTTTTAATTTCTAATGCTTTTTTAACCTTTGCCTCTGCCTTTTGTGACCCTTCATTCTGGTGGCGACTTATCGGTTTATTTGGCATGGCATTAGTATTTGCCAATGCAGTTATTTCCGGTCAAAGAGCTGCTTTAATTATGGTTCCAGTTGCCACTGCCATCCTGCTAGTTCTCACTGGTCAATTAGTTAATTTCAAACGATTTATTCCCATCGGTGCAGGACTGGCGATTCTGCTGTTTGTCGGTGCAGCAATTAACCCGGGAATTATCGAGCAGCGGTGGGAGAGTTTTGTTAGCCGCTGGAATGCTGCACCGCCCCAGCAGTTTCTCTTTAATCAATTCGAGCAGAGCAACAATTTTATCATTGACAGACCTTTCGGTAGAGGTGTGGGACGAGCAACTAATTCAACGCGAATATTTGGTACCACGCAGCTAATTGAAACTTTCCAACCTAAGTTGATCTACGAACTCGGTTATCCGGGAATGATTGCTTTTCAAATCATGGTTTTACACTTGGCTTTTCTAACTTTTAGAGCTTACCGCTCTGTCAAGGACAAAAATTTGCGGAGTTACGGAGCAAGTTTTTGGGTCTTTGTTGGATTTATTACGATCAATACTCAATACTATCCGCTAGATGTAGATCCAGTGTCCGTGTATTATTGGGTTTTAGCTGGGGCGATTTTAAAGTTGCCCAAAATTGACAAACAGGTGCAGGATGAAAAACACCAGGAACTTGAGTCAAATGATTTGGAAGTTCACCAGCCATTAAAGGAGAAAAAAATTATTGCATCTTCCCCAATTTGAGAAGAGTTTTTAGTGTTGAGTTTGGTGGATTCTTTCTTGTTCGCTAACCCGCTTTCGCTGCGGGGGAATGCCAATGTAGCCCGTCGTGCTGAGTTTATCTGTGCTAAAACCACCCCGACAGCATATTTTGGTTCTTAACTTTACTGCGGTTGCCAAACCGGATTGCTAGCATTCAAATCCTTGTCGTTTGTCAATTTAGTCAATGCCGAACCGTCGCGATTAATTACATACAAATTGCTTTTGTCTCCTTGGATTTCGTTAAATATAAAAGTGATTTGCTGGCTGTCAGTAGACCAAGCTAATTCTGAAATTCCCGACGGTTTTAGCCGAGGAGCTAGTTGATTTAGCTGGTTCCCGTCAGCATTGATTGTGTAGAGTTTTTGATTGTTGAACTCTCCGGCGACGAAGGCAATAAATTTGCTATCCGGCGACCACGAAAGTGCGTCGTAGTTTCTGGGTTTTTGGGTGAGGTTCTTGGCTGTCCCCCGGTTAATGTCGAGCAGGTAGATATCTTGCTGTTCGCCTGATGAATCGCCGGCTTTATTGTAATAGTAAGCAATGCGGCTGCTGTCGGGCGACCAAAATAGTTTGACGTTGTAAACCTCATTTTGCGGGTTGTTCGTCAAATTTTTGAGGTGGGTTCCATCGGCATTAATTGTGTAAATTTGCTGTTTCGGATAAGCGCCGAAAAGGAAAGCAATTTTTTTGCTATTGGGCGACCAAACAAGTTGGCTTCCGCCGGAAACATACTCGCCGGAACTTTTAGTTAGTTTGGTCACTTCCGAACCGTCGGCATTCATTTTGTATATATATTTATCCTTGACAAATGCTACCTGGTGGGCGTCCGGCGAAAGGTAAAATTGCGATGAAATTTCGGTTTTAAGTGGAGCTCCTCCTAATTCCCAATTCCTAACTAATTTAGTTCCTAGGATGCCTGAAGTGTCGCTTGTATAAAGTGATTGGCTGCCGGGAGTATCCGAGGTAAAACCGTCGCAAGAGCGAGCAAAAACAAGTTTCTGACTGTTGGAAAACCAAACTATTTCAAAATTAGCTGCTTTGCAAGCATCCCCAGCAAACTGTTTAGTTAGTCGGGAACCGTCAGCATTAACTGTATAGATGTCGGTGTCTCCGCTAACGAAAGCGAGTCGCTGGCCGTTGGGCGACCAAACTAGGGTAGGACTAACATCTATATTGGGTGCAAGTTCGCGGCGGGAGGAACTGCTAGCATTGATGGCAAATAAATTGTTTCTCACCTCGCAGCCCCGCCTTTGGAGGGCGGTAAACGCCAGTATCCTTGGTTTTTGGGCTGCGGGCGTTCCGGGGCTGTGAAGGCTCAAAAAAAAGCTGATTGAGAGTGTTAGGGAAATAAGGCCGATCGGCTTAATTCGCAATAATTTATTCAAAAGCATTTTGTCAATATCATCTCCTTACTTTTAAATTTTCACAGTCTTCAGTCCTCATATCCCCGACTTCTTAAAGTCCTGCGGGGATATGGCAAATTCTAACTCCAAACTATTACCAATGCCCCATTCCCAATGCCCCATTCCCAATGCCCCATTCAAAGTGTTTGTCTGTCGATATGTCTCGACAGCCTCAAACTCTGTTTAATTCTGCCAATAATTAGCTCGAACATTTTTTTGCGGGACGGATTTTTGCTGCTGGGCGGCATCCCTAACTCGCAACACATCAAGTTCAAGTCAGTTGCACTCATTGCCAACAACTTTTGCCTCACCTCTTCTTCATTACCATTCTTAGCTTGTAAACGCAGTTCTTCATAAACTTCTAGAACATTTCTAGCCGATAAATTAGCAGGTTTATTAACATCAGCACCGCTGGAAATATCCGAAGTTTTTGACCCAGCAGAAAGCCCTCCCCGCTTGACTTGAGTTTCAAGCTTGGTTAATTTTCGAGCAACGTCCCGCAAGATTTCCTTAAGTTCGCCAATTTCCTCAACTAAGCCCCCACTTTCTTGTTCGGAAGCAGCCAAAATTTCTTTTTTAATCATTTCAGATACTCCTCACACTCGCGCCATAGTTTTTCAAATTCTCTAACTAATTCTCGCGGCAGTTCTCCCTCATTAATCGCCCGTTTTAGCCCGACGCTTTCGCGAATCGTCGATTCTAAGAATCTAACTTCTATGTTATTATCTTTTGATATCTCATCGCAAAGTCTCTTTACTTCTCTCATGTAAAACTGAACTTCATTTGTCAGCAATCCTCCATAGGTTTTAGCTTTATTCATAAACACTGCAATTTTGGGAAACGGATAAGGCTCAATTCGTTTCTGGAGCGAGTTTAAAACTAAACTCAATCCCCTAGAACCAAAATAATCGGGATTGACGGGAATCAATATTAAGTCGCAGCAAGAGAGTACGCTGTAGGTGAGGAGGCTGAAGGAAGGCGAACAGTCAAAAAGCATCAAGTCGTATTTGGGGAGATTGGCAGAGTTGGCGATTTTGCCGATGAATCTGCGGATGAAGTCTTTAACACTTTTTCCCTCAAATCCATCGATATCCAACCAATACAATTCTTCAACTGAAGGGACAAAATGCAACTGTTCGTCAATCTGATAAATGGTGTCGAAACCAACAGGAAATTTAAAGTTTTGTCCGGCTTTTTTAAAGACTTCTAGAGCGTCGTAAATTGTGAGTCTGTGCTTGATAGATTGTTCGTACCACTTACCAAACTTGTCATCTAAATGACCTGTATTTTCGTTAAGTCCGATCGCCTCTGTGAGCGACATTTGCGGATCTAAGTCTAACATCAAGACTTCTCGGTCTGTTCCTTGGGATATAATATTTCCCAGACTCCAAGTGACGGTGGTCTTTCCGACACCGCCTTTGAAGTTGATTACGGCTATTGATTTAGGACTCATGGCTGGCTTTGTTGGGATTTTGCTCAATTTTTTATTAAAACATAACGATCGCCAAATTAGCGTTTGCTAAGTATTATTACTCCAATAATGGCGATCGCCTTGAGTAGGCGATCGCCAGATTAACAGCGAGTCTCTTTTTAGAAAAGAACGTCAGGAAACTTGAAAACGTGGCTAGCAATATTCCGCACCTTTGCTAATGGAACAGGTAATCCAGTTACACTGTAGCCTTGATTTGGTACTACTTTCTGCGGCAGTTCTGGCTGTTGCTGCGAAACTAACAACCTGAATTTACCCGGTTCGACGACCAATATCTCCTGTTGAGGAATGAAAAATATCCAGAGATCGGCTTGCGAAGTCCATCCCCAACAGGGACGGTTGCGATCGTCAAAAGCTTCAAAAAACAAGTTTCCAGTTTGCTTGGCTTTTAAATCGGTCTTATACTCAGCAGTTGCAGTTGAACCGTTTGGGCGAATTAGTACGCGGTCAATACCTGCTTTCTGATACTGTGGCAAATCTGAGACATCCTCAATGCGATAGCCATGAATCTGCAACCACTTGTCTACGATCGCCTCTCCTGTCTTTCCTACTTTCTTTTGAGTTTGGAAGTCGTATTCCTGTTTTTGGGAAAGCGGGGGTAGTGGCTGGGAGAATTTGGCTTCGTTTTGCTGATTATTGTTGTACATGATTAATTCCGTCAGCTAAGTTTTGAGTAGTGAATCACTACATCCCTAGCTTCGAGGGTGGGTGTCTGAGATTGTGACCGGCTAAACTGTCTGATGTGTCCGACTTTCTGTCTGAGTTTGTGTCTGACTTTTATTCGTTCAGTTACAATAGCCATAAGTGTTGGAGTCAGGCTATGGTGATAAAAGGATTAAGCGCATCTCCAGAAGGCATCAAAAAAGCAGAACGAGCTTTACTCAGAAATAGTTTAAATAAGAAGGCTTTAGCGGTAGAGTTAGGAATAGCTCGCTCAACAGTTGGTTTTTTTTTTAATTCTAAACGAGTCTCGCGCTTGAATTTTGAAGAGATTTGTAAAAAGCTAGCGCTAGATCCGAGAGATATTATTGCTAATCCATTCACTGAAACTGAGACAGAGGAAAAAGAACACAGTAACCCTCATTTTCAAGATGCTGAACCTGAGCAAATTGAGGAAGTGCTGGACAACTTTTGTGACATTGAGGTTGTAGTCGAGAGGGTGCGATCGCACTCTCCTCTCTGTGCTGAGGATTTCGATGAACTGGGAAGAAACAAGGCTAAGGAAAGAGATTTTAAGGGAGCCATTGAAAATTTCGATCGAGCAATTAAGATCAATCCTGATTATGCAGATGCCTACAATAACCGGGCTAATGTTCGCCATGAACTAGGAGACGATGCCGGAGCAATTGAGGATTACACAAAGGCGATATTGCTCAATCCTGATTGTGCAGATTTTCACAACAACCTGGGTATTATTTCTTCTAACTCAGATGATTACCGAGGAGCGCGGGCCGCTCACACCCGAGCAATTCAACTAAATCGTCGCTATGCTCAAGCCTACAATGACCGAGGTTTTGCTCGTTTACAAATGGGGGATGTGCCAGGGGCACTTAAAGATTTCACCAAAGCAATTGAACTAAATGCTGATGATGCCCTTGCTTGGAATAATCGAGGTGATGTCTACTTTTTGAAATTAGACGATCTGCAAAAAGCACTTGATGATTACACCCAGTCAGCTTGGCTGAACCCCCATAATGAAAAAACCTTCTACAACATGGGGCTTATTCACTTTAGGTTGGGGGAAAAAAGAAAGCGTGTGAGGATTACACTCAGGCAATTCAGCTTGAACGGAAATTTGCTGAAGCTTATCACAACCGAGGCATTGTCTACGGTCAGTTGGGAAATCACCAAAAAGCAGCTCTGGATCTTCACCACGCTAAAAATTTATATCGGGTACAGGAAAAAGAAGAAAATTATCAAGAGGTACTTAATCTAATAGAAGAACTTCAGCAAGAAGATTGAGAGCGATCGCATTCAGTAAAGGGATAAAAAGAGCGATAGTTACATTGCTTAAAGCTTCATTCACTGTAATGCTTCTTACAAGCTGCGATCGCAATTTCGACCTCCGTAACTTGGTAAACCAAACGATGTTCGTTATCAATGCGCCTCGACCAAAAACCACTTAACTCGTATTTCAGAGGTTCTGGTTTACCCAATCCTTCAAAGGGCGATCGATCTATATCTTTAATCAATTCTACAATTTTGCGATAAATCTTTTTGTCTAATTTGGCCCATTCATTAAAATCTGCAAAAGCAGAAGATTCAAAAATAATTCTTCTGCTCATTGCAAATCCTGTAGATCGACTTCAACTAAATTTTGCCTGTCTTTAACATTTTCAATAGCTTTCAACAGTTTGTTTCTATTGACTTCCGATTTCAAAAGATATTCGGTTTCATCGCATTCTGAGACAATTATTTCAATCTCTTTATCTCCAAAAATCGCTTTGATTTGTTCTAAAAAGTTACGGTCTAGTTCGCTGGCTTTTAAACGATAAACTGTTGACATCGTTTTTACCTATTTTTGATTGCGTTAAAAATTAATATTGCCTTTAAATACAGTTTGAAGTTGACACTAATGGCTGGCAAAATAGCCAGCCATCAATTTGTTTTAGCGTTTTACCAACTTCTTAGAAACCTTCCGCAAACGAATTGATTTTGGCGTTACTTCCACCAATTCATCCTGGCCGATGTACTCCAAAGCGCGTTCCAAACTCATATCGACTGGTGCTTGCAATTGCGCCAATTCTTCACCGCCAGATGCGCGGTGGTTTGTCAACTGCTTCGACTTGCAAATATTCAGCTCCATGTCTTCATCTCGGTTGTTTTCTCCGATAATCATCCCTCTGTAAACCTTGGTTCCGGGGGTAATGAAAAATACGCCACGGTCTTCAGCATTTTTCAGTGAATAAGTAGTTGCAACTCCTTCTTCAAAGGAAATCAATACTCCGTTGCGACGGGCGATAATTTCTCCACCGAGGGGGCGATAGTCGAGGAAACTGTGGTTCATAATTCCAGCGCCGCGAGTCAAGCGCATGAACTCGCCTCGGAATCCAATCAAACCGCGAGCGGGGACTGAAAATTCGATTTGGGTGCGACCGGTGCTGCTGACGTGCATATCTTGCATTTCTGCTTTCCGCTGACCGAGGCGTTCAATGCAGCCGCCGACTGCTTCTTCGGGTACGTCTAACACCAAACATTCAAAGGGTTCGCAGGGACGACCGCCGATTTCGCGGTAGATTACTTGCGGCTGAGATACTTGAAATTCGTATCCTTCGCGGCGCATATTTTCGATCAGAATGCCGAGGTGAAGTTCGCCGCGACCTGATACGAGGAATTTGTCGGGAGAATCGGTTTCTTCGACGCGCAAGGCGACGTTGGTTTCGAGTTCTCGCATCAGTCGATCGCGAATTTGCCGAGATGTCACCAAACTTCCTTCTTGACCGCAGAACGGCGAATCGTTCACCGAGAAAGTCATCTGCAAAGTCGGTTCGTCAACCTTGATTAAAGGCAGCGCTTGCGGGTCGTTCGGACAAGTAATTGTCTCGCCAATATAGGCATCAGCAAAACCGGCAACGGCGACAATATTACCAGCAGAAGATTCTTGGATATCAATCCGCTTCAGGCCTTCAAAGCCCATCAATTTGCTGATTTTTGATTTGACAAGCGCGCCGCTTTCTGTGATTAAGACGGCTTGTTGGCCAACTTTAATTGTGCCGTTGTGGATGCGGCCGATGACAATGCGACCCACGTATTCGGAATAATCCAAGGTGGTGACTTGCAGTTGCAGAGGTTTGTTGGGGTCGCCTACGGGGGGCGGTACGTGGTCTAGAATTTCTTCAAACAGCGGTTTCATGTCCACTGCTTCGTCGTCCAAAGTTTTTTTAGCAGTACCGTTGAGTCCGGAACCGAAAAGATAGGGGAATTCGCATTGATCGTCGTCGGCGCCGAGTTCTAAGAACAAGTCTAAAACTTTGTCAATAGCTTTGTGGGGGTCTGCTTGGGGTCGATCGATCTTGTTCACAAAGACGATCGGGCGCAGTCCTTTTTCTAGGGCTTTTTTGAGCACGAACCGGGTTTGTGGCATCGGGCCTTCGTTGGCGTCTACGATCAGCAGACAGCCGTCAACCATGCCGAGAACTCGTTCGACTTCGCCGCCGAAGTCCGCGTGTCCGGGCGTATCGACGATGTTGATCAGGGTTTCTCCGTACCTGACGGCGGTGTTTTTGGAAAGGATGGTAATGCCGCGTTCGCGCTCGATGTCGTTGGAGTCCATGACGCAATCTGGGATTTCTTCCCCTTCGCGGAAGATCCCGGACTGTCTGAGGAGAGCGTCCACAAGGGTGGTTTTGCCGTGATCGACGTGAGCAATGATGGCGACGTTGCGAATGGGAAGACTCATAATGCGTCTGGAACGTTAAACGGATTTAACTAAAGATTTCTTAATAATTGTAGCGCATGAAGTCAAGGGTCGATCGGGGCGGCTTGAAGATTGGAGTGCGATCGTGGCTAGAATCAAGATTATGGAAGCGCAACCGAGAGAAATGGAGCGTTACACCACGCCTGACTGCATAGTTTTTTTTCGATCGGAGATATTGAGTTGGCCCTGGTGAAGAAGCTTTGATAGGGGGCGATCGCCGATATTAAGATGAGGGTGCAAGTTCGATCGACTTTATGGAAGTACAACCCAGAGATATTCAGCGTTACACTACCCCTGACGGCAAAGTTCCTTTCTCGGAGTGGTTAGACTCCCTGCGGGATCTCAAGGCAAAATTTAAGATTGACCGGCGACTCGATCGAGTGGGGACTGGAAATTTCGGAGATTATCGATCAGTCGGAGAAGGTGTCTATGAGTTGAGGATAAATTACGGCCCCGGCTATCGGATCTATTTTGGACAAGTAGAAGAAACAATTGTACTTTTGTTGATAGGCGGGGATAAAAGCACTCAAGAGCAAGATATCCGCAAGGCTAAAACATACTGGACAGATTACAGGAGTTAAGACAATGACAATGCCTAAGAGCTTACCTTATCACCCCTATAAAATTTCAAATCTCAAAGAGCCGGCATATTCTGCTGGCTATCTCACAGAGATACTTGAGGAGGAAGAAGGAGATTTGGAATTAGGAATCATGCGAAAAGCACTTCGAGATGTATTTGAGGCTCTGGGCGAACCAAATATGTCTGCTGAAGATGCCTCATTGCATTTGGAAAAATTAGATGTTTTGTTGTCGGGAGAAGGAAGTGCGACAATTTATGCTTTGGCAAGTTGGCTGAATGCTCTGGGATTGAAGTTATCTGTTGTGGTTGATGAAGGGGATAAAGGGGAAGAGAAAGATTCTGTTAGTGCTGCAGAGTTTGCGGAAGTTGGTAATGTTTGATTTGGGGCGATCGTCCGTATTAAGATGAGGGTGCAAGTACGATCGACCTTATGGAAGTACAACCGAGGGAAATTAGGCGTTATATTACCCCAGACGGTAGAAATCCTTTCGCAGAGTGGCTTAGTTCCCTGCGGGATTTGAATGCGGTAGTTAAAATTGAGCAAAGGCTTGACCGAGTTCGCTTGGGGAATTTAGGAAACAGCAAGTCTGTTGGGGAAGGAGTCTGCGAATTAAAAATTGATTTTGGGCCGGGGTATCGCGTGTACTTCGGGCAAGTTGGGTCAACAATAGTGCTTCTCCTTTGCGGTGGAGATAAAAGCACTCAAGAACAAGATATCCGCAAAGCGTATGAGTATTGGAAAGAATATGGAGAACGCCAAAATGCCAACGAGCGATAGTTATCAGGATTATCTGATTGAAGCCCTCAAGGATAAAATGCACGCTGCGGCTTATCTAACAGCGCATTTGGAAGACGAAGAGCCTGAACCTGGTTTGCTGGAACTCGCACTTAGCAATGTATTTGAGGCTCTTGGCGAACCAAATATGTCTGCGGAGGAGGCCTCATTGCATCTGGAAAAATTAGATGTTTTGTTGTCGCAGAATGGAAGTGCAACAATTTATGCTTTGGCAAATTGGCTGAATGCTCTGGGATTGAAGTTAACAGTTGCAGTGGCTCAAGAGGATGAAGGGGAAGAGTCAGGTTCTGTTGCTGGTGTTGAGTTGGCGGAAGTTGGTAATGTTTGATTGGGGTCGATCGAGCTTTAAGCTACTAATTAGACCTTGAGGGCGCTCGAATGCCGATCGCTAAAGGAAGTAGCCGATCGCTCTGGAGTATCCTACAATACTGTTATAAAGTTATGCCCGATCGCCCGGTATGGCAATGGCTGACATCGGTGCTGTGCTAAAATTGGCGCGGACGTTTGATGTGTCGATCGCAGAATTGTTGGATTTTGTCGGACAACAGTAACAAATTACACTTAAAATAAACCAGCGCTACCAACGCCAACCAGTTCGACCTCGCAGGGACGATCGACTGTGGGCCCAAGCAACAGAGGCGAGAGTTGGCGGATGGGACGGGGCGAGGTCAGAAAGAGATGATATATTCTCAACGCGAATTGTAGCTGTTCGATCGCCCATATCGGTCTACAATTTGTAACGTTGAGCCTTATTGAAGTGCAGGAGTGGAGCTGGCTTGGATAACGCTAGTCTGTCGAGAAAACCCCCGCAAGCCTCGGAGCTTGTCGCCGACGAAATTCCAGAAGCAGTGCGAGACCATCCATACCCAGAAGCAGGGCAGAGTCAGTCCAAGAAAAAAGGGCTGATTTGGAAACTGCTAGGGTTGGCCGCACTAGCCTGTGGGGTCAGCATCTGGCTGCACCTCAACTTTAACTTGTTCCCAGCCACCAGTCAGGCCGAGCAAACTCAACAAAACCCAGCGCCCACCAGTTCCGCGTCTCCGTCTGTCGCGAGTCCAGCTACCACCCCAAAAGTCCCCGCAATCCCAGAAAACCTGCTGGGACACTTGCCGTACCCAGAAGCACCAGCCAAAGACTTAGTAGGCGTCACCTCCGACGGTAGCGTCAAACTCCGCACCTCAGCAGCAGCAAAATATCAGGAAATGGTCAACGCCGCCGCAGCATCAGGCATCTACTTCGCTCCCATATCCGGCTTTCGCTCCCTGCAAGACCAACAGCACGTATTTTTTGACGTGAAAGCCGAACGCAGGCAAAACGCCAGCAAGCGAGCCGAAGTCAGCGCCCCACCAGGTTACAGCGAACACCACACCGGTTATGCGATCGACATCGGCGACGGCACCGCCCCGGAACACAACCTCAGTCCCAGTTTTGAAAATACCGAAGCATTCAAGTGGTTAGAAGCCAACGCCGTCGCCTTCAGCTTTGAAATGTCCTTCCCGAAAAACAATCGCCAAGGCGTCAGTTACGAGCCTTGGCATTGGCGGTTTGTGGGCGACAAGCAAAGCCTCGAAACTTTCTACAAAGCTCATTCCATGAAAAAGTAGAAGGAAGAAGGAAGAAGGAAGAAGGAAGAAGGAAGATTTTCCACATCTCCGGCTTTGCCACTCTCCCACTCTCCCACTCTCCCACTCTCCCACTCTCCCACTCTCCCACTCTCCCACTCTCCCACTCTCCCCCACTCCCACATTCCCCCACTCCCCCACTCCGGTGAGCCAAACTCGTGATTGCAATCTATCCAGGCAGCTTTGACCCCATTACCTTCGGTCACGCAGACATTATTGAGCGGGGCTGCAAACTGTTCGATCGGGTAATTGTTACCGTAGTCAGAAACCCCAGCAAAACCCCTCTCTTCACCGTAGAGGAACGGATCGAGCAGATCCGGCGCTCTACTCAACACTTGCCAAATGTAGAAGTAGACAGTTTTGAAGGTTTGACAGTAAACTATGCTAAGATTCGACAAGCCAAAGTGCTGCTGCGGGGGCTCCGGGTATTAACAGATTTTGAAATGGAACTCCAGATGGCCCACACCAATAAAACCCTTCTGGGCGAAATTGAAACAGTTTTTTTGGCAACTTCTAACGAGTACAGCTTTTTAAGTAGTAGTGTAGTTAAAGAAATAGCCAAGTTTGGTGGCTCCGTAGATCATCTTGTTCCGAAACACGTCGCCCTAGATATTTACAAATGTTACGCCAGCAGGAACCAACTCGCATCGAACCCGATAGTAACGGCCTCCGCACTGAGAACGAATCACCTCAGAACACAGCCGCCTTCGGAGACCCCACCCGAACCGCAGGAGTAGACATCCAGCGGGAATTGAACCGGCTTGAGGAAATTGTTCTCGACAGTCCGCGAATTCCCATGACCAGACGCACTCTGGTGGATGAAGAACAGTTGCTCGATCAGTTAGACTTGGTGAGGCTAAATTTGCCGATCGCCTTTCAGGAAGCCGAGACGATCATCCGGCACAAGGACGACTTGCTTCAAGAAGCGGAACTTTACGCTCAGGAAGTGATAGAAGCAGCAGAACAGCGAGCTGCAGAACTTTTAAACGATATGGGCCTGCTCCAGCAGGCGAAGATAGAAGCAGATCAGTTGCGGCAGCAAGTTTTGCTCGACTGCGAGGCAATTCAGCAGGCGACGCTGGCGGAAGTCGAACAAATTCGCTACCAGGCTCAAGAGGAATTGGAAGAGATGAGAGTCAGGGCGATGGCTGAATGCGAGGAAATTCAAAACGGAGCCGACGATTATGCTGACCAAGTGCTAGATAATATCGAGCACAAGCTGAGCGATATGCTGCGCGTGATCCGCAACGGGCGCGATCGGTTGGATAGTGTTTCTGCGTCGCACATCCATCACAACAACGGTTAGCCAACAGTGAACTCATTGCTTGAACATTTCTAAAAGTCTACCTAATTTAGGTAGATTTTTTTTCGCAATAGTCTCTATAGTCTTTATTCCTCATTTAGGTAGATTTTTTTTCGCAATAGTCTCTATAGTCTTTATTCCTCAGTCCCAGCAGTCGGTGACTTATTTTTGCCGACATAAGTTTTGTGAAGATAGGAGCAAATATAAAATTTTATGCTAGAGTTTGGTGAAAACTCATCAGACAAAAAATTCCTAATTGGGTTCCAATTTTTACAATCTAATTTTTACCATGCAAAAAGTTTCTAATCGGTTCGCTGAATTTGATTTGATCCGAGCTTTAGCGATCGTCAGTGTGGTGATTACTCATGCTGGGTTCTTGGTATTTCGCGATCGCAGAATTCTATTTGTGGCGATCGATACATTTCAACTATTTTGCGTACCTGCATTTTTACTGCTGAGCGGCTTTTTTCTCACCAACAAACTGGAAAATCAAAATAATCCCGCACTGGTAGTTAAAAAAAGACTGTCAAAAATTATACCCCCTTATCTGTTTTGGTCAGTAGCTTTGTACATTTTCAATAATTGGGGGGAAATCCAAAAATTTGATTTACTGTCATTACTCAGAGATATCTTGACGGGTTCAGTGATGCCTCCCTATTACTTCATCGTTGTGATTGTTCAATGCTACGGCTGGTGGTGGCTTCTCGTGAAATTAAAATTTTTAGAACCCAGAAAAGTTTTGGCTTTGGGTTTAACAATTCAAACAATTTTTACAATCTTCTTCTACTTAACCGCTCTCAAATACATATCAATACCTCTACCTTTGATGGAGCGCTGGATTTTCAGTTGGATTTTGCCATTTTCAACTGGTCTATTTTTGGGCGTTTCCTATGACAGGATTCAACCCGTTCTAGAACGAAGAAAAATACCAATTTTAGCGGCAACGATCCTTGTTTATCTAGCTAGCATTTTGGAATATTACCTGATAAGTGGAGTTAATTCGGAGGCATGGTTTCTCCGATCGTTTTTTAAACTATCTTCTCAAGGATACGCAATTTTGTTCGTATTATCGATCCTCGCATTTTCTAAGAGTATTGCACTTCCCAGTAGAGTATCTGGGTTAGTCAAAATATTGGCTGCTTACTCATTCCCTATATATCTCCTGGATTCGACAGTAGTGAAATATGTGTTGTTAGTGTTTTATAAGTTTATTGATCCGGTAAATCCCCTGCTGAAGCTCGGCTTTTTAGTTATGGGGACTTTGTTAGGTTGTTGGGCGATTATTTACCTGTTGGAAAAAGTTTTGCCAAAAAATTACAGGCAGTACATTTTGGGAATTTAATCAAATTTTGTGTTTCAGCGGATGTCTTCATAAAACTGCTTGAGATACCTTGGGGAAACCCCAAAACCCCACAAAAATCCAATCGAAAGATAGATCGCAATAGCTTTAAATTCGCCCCAATTCGCCACTCGCCGATCGCTACTTTCCACTACCCGATTCACTAACTTAATTTTACCCCGTCGCACTAACTTCAAACACAAATCCGCTTCCTCCATAATTGGCAGCGCAGCATCGAAACCCTCGCATTCCCAAAAATCGGTACGGCGACAAAAAATAACTTGGTCGCCAAACAGCAGGCGCAATCCTTGGAAAAATAAATGAGGTCGAAATACCAGCGGCGCGTAATAAGTTTTCAGGTAATTGTGGAGGGAAAAACCCCATCTTGTTTGTTGCGAACCAGCCATCAGAGAGATAAACCCGCCGCCGGAAATTTCGGCATCGGACAATGTTTTCTGGATGACTGCTACAATGTCGTCGGGAACTAAAGTATCGGCGTGGAGAAAGCACAAAATTTCGCCGGTGGCGACTTGAGCACCTAAATTCATTTGCACGGAACGTCCGGCTGTACTGCTAGAAATAACGCGGGTGGCTGCGGAAAGTGCGATCGCCACTGTTTCGTCTTGACTGCCGCCGTCTACCACTAATACTTCCCAAGCCGGAGGATTGAGAATGCTGAGTTGGCGGAGGGTGCGTTCCAGACAAGTCGCTTCGTTGAGGGCTGGGATGATAATAGAAACGCGATCCATCTCGTTGAAATTTATGCCAAAAGTATTATAATAAAAAACTGTGGCGATTCGCAACTAACGAGAAAATAGAACTTATGCGCGCGGATTCAGAAACCCGGTTCCTGCCTGCAAAATCGTCACGAAACCTCAGATTTTTCACAAAAATTAGGTTGATGGGCGTCCGAGAAAATCAAGCCAAAGTGCGATCGCTATCTATATTTTCCACTAAGCAGGACTGAGAAAATCGTGCAGAAAACAGAAGTAAAAAATGATTTAGAATTTTATGATGAAAATGCCGATAATTGGTGGGACGAAAATGCTAAAATTTATGCCTTATACCATCTAAACAAACCCAGATTTGAGTTTTTCGACAGACACGCGACTAATTGGCAAGGGCTGAAAACCTTAGATGTCGGGTGCGGCGGCGGCTTTTCTTGCGAGTTTATGGCCGAGAGAGGCGCTGTGGTTTCTGGAATAGATCGATCGCAAAAATGTATTGTAGCGGCTCAAAATCACGCAGTTACCAGCGGTTTGGAGATTGACTACAGGCAAGGTTTTGCCGAAAATATGCCCTACGATGACAATACCTTTGATGTTGTAATCTGCGTGGATGTTTTGGAACACGTTGCTGATTACAAAAAAGTTGTGTCTGAGGTTCACAGGATTCTCAAGCCTGGGGGACTGTTCTTTTTTGATACAATCAACAGAACTTTTTCCTCGCAAATTGTGATGATTGGACTGATGGAAAATACATTGCAGGAAATTAAGCGGGGCGTTCACGATTGGGAAAAGTTTATTACCCCGGATGAACTGTCTGTGGTAATGCGCGATACGGGTTTCGGCAAGATTGAAATTAAAGGTTTCGACCTGTTTGGAGAAATGGGCGCTATTTTAGCCGAGTTGCAAGGTTTTTGGGGGAATTTTAAAAGTGGAAAGCAGCTATTTCCTTCGGGGGGAAGTTTCCAACAATTTTCTCAAGCGCTAATCTCTAATATCGCTAACTATGTTGGTTACAAAAAGTCTGGCTTGTTTAAAATCAAAATTAATGAGGATACGTCGATTATGTATGTTGGCGTAGGGGCTAAGAATTAGCCGGTTAATTGTTGATTGTTGATTGTTGATTGTTAACTGTTGTCATTAGGGGCGAGTTTGAGACGGATTTTGGCGATCGACAAATTTGGCTAAAACCCGCCTCTATTGCATTTTGTAGGGTACGCGCGCAGCGGTACACCTTACCCTGTTGAGTGCAATACAGATATTCCGCAGGCACGGCGCCGTATCCTTACTGTATTGCCGGCAATTGAGAATTGCTATATTGGCGATCGCACTACAAACCTAATTTCCCGAACTAACTGCAAATAATTAGCAAGTAATTTTAAACTTAAGCCATCGGGCTTCTCAGCTCTACAACCCAAAAATACCGCCCCGTATCCATTTCGGGCTGCGTGCGCTGAGCGTAAACCCAGCCAGACAGTCTTTTGTAACAAATCTTAATATTAAATGCTTGACAATCTATGTAAATTGCATGGTAGCTTATTGAATATTAATTGCAATAACGGCCGGAAGTTAACAGTACCTGGAGTTCAATCACCGTGACAGCAGCAATAGTTTCCGCGTCAGCCTCGCGAATCAGCGACGGACAACCCGCCTACAGCCAAAAACTGATGAGTTTGGGTAGAAATTGCGAAATACCTGACCTCGATAACTCCAAAGATGTAACCCTCGCCGTCTTAGAAGGAGTGGGAACTCTCACGGTGTGCGATCGAACAGTCACTTTAAAACCGGGAGTATTTGTGTTTTTACCCGCCGGCATCCCGCGCAGTCTAACAGTACAAACGGCGCTAAATTTGTTACTAATTGACTGCGAAGCCGACCCGGATATGAGCGAGTCAGTTTGGTTGATGAATTTTTAACTTTAACCCGATGAAAAAACACTGTCCTTGCTGCCTTGACTCCCTAATTTCTCAGGTTTGCCACAACCGCGTCTACTGTTTTTGTCTGAATTGCAGGCAGGAAATGCCAAATCCTGACTCAAAAAAAATAAATTTTAAACAGTGTCAAGTTTCACCTTCGGAGTAAAAATGTCAAAAGCAATTGGTCTTTTCTACGGAACTACAACTGGGAAAACTGAGTCTGTAGCTGAAATGATTCGGGATGAATTTGGCGGCGATACAGTCACCTTACACGAGATCGGCAGCGTTGAAAATGATGCTTTTGCCGAATACGAATGTCTGATTATCGCTTGTCCCACTTGGAATATCGGCGAACTGCAAAGCGACTGGGAAGGTTTTTTTACCGAACTAGATGATATTGATTTTAGCGGCAAAAAAGTAGCTTATGTGGGAACTGGCGACCAAGAAGGCTACCCGGATAATTTTATGGATGCCATGGGGATTCTGGCTGAAAAAATTTCCGAACAGGGCGGCGAAACAGTCGGTTATTGGCCGATAGAGGGCTATGATTTTAATGAATCTAAAGCAGTCGTTAATGGCAAGTTTTTGGGTCTGGCTATTGATGAAGACAACCAATCAGAACTGACGGAATCGCGCATCAAATCTTGGGTATCTCAACTCAAGAAAGAATTTAGCTTGTAGACTGAACGGTAGCAGGGTGAGTTTTGTAATTAGATGATGTTGGGCAATCAAAATTACGGACTCAACCCGCCCCGAACATCTAGCAGATCAATTATTATTGTTAATAACTCGCTCTCAAACTTAAAATAGATGAAATTTAGTTCAGATGACGTACTTTGGTTAAGTGTAAGTCCGAGTTTGCAATTCTTCGACCGCTCGCTGCTTTCCTACTTAAATGATTCTGTACCAGTGCAAATATGGGAATACCAACAAACTGAAGACGAAGCTTGCTCTTTAGATATGGCTGTTGAACTTTTGCACGATTTTTTAACATGGCGCGATCGCCCAATTCATCTAATAGGCCACAGTACCAGCGGATTAGTTGGTTTAATGTATGCGCGCCGCTATCCTCACAAAGTAAGTTCTTTGGGGCTTTTATCTGTCGGTTTGCCATCTGCTATTAATTGGCAAGCACATTACTATACGTATCTTTCAGCTTTTCCCTGGAGCCGCAAACAAGTTTTGAATCAAATAGTAGGCGATATGCTGGGATGCCAAAATCAAATTATCCATCAAAAATTCATATCATATTTTGAGGATGACTTAGCGTGTTCTCCTTGTCCTCACTCTTTATTTAGGATTAGTAATCCCCGCGATCTAGGTGTAGAAGTACCTTTGTTAATATGCAGCAGCAAAACAGATTTTCTGGTATCTCCTGTTGTCATGCGTCGCTGGTCGAAATTTATTAAAAAAGGCGATAGGCTTTGGGAATGTCAAGACGGTAGGCATTTCTTTCACCACTTCTATCCAGAACAAGTGGGCGAAGAAATACTGAATTTTTGGCTATCTGTACACAGCCACAAAGCAATTTTAAATTTTAAATTTTAGGTGAAGGTTGCTATTCATTGTTCAATTTATCGAGGCTTAATGTGGCAAAGACAGATTAATTTCGGTAATTCAGGGCAATTTTTGCATACCTGCTTCTACTTTTTTGGCGCAGTTGTCCCAGTTGATTCCGCCAAGTTGAGTTGCTAGGGTTTTGAGGCATGAAGTTTGAGTTATCATCAATATTCTTTTGAGATTTTAGAATAATTTTTTAAATTATCAGTTTTGGACGCAAAAACGCGGTTTCTTCACGTAATTTGGTCATATTACGCTCGAAAGTGACAACGATCGACCGGTTTTTTGTTGGGAAGCGTGCGTCCTGGACTGATTATTTAACATACAGCAGATTCCACGTTAATCAAGTACACCCGCCTCTTGCTCCCCGTAGGGACTACCTCTGCTATGTACCTCACTTGCGACGACCAAAAGTGCTGTATATTCAGATGTTTGAGTAAATGGTATGCTAATTTTATTAGATTTGTTAATCAGTTTTGTTTGAATGAACCGCAGAGGCGCTCTTGACGCAGAGGAAGGTAATAATAAATTTAACAGGAATTATTAGCAACGATTATAAAGTATATTAACCTCAGGTTAAGAAACTCAGCCTTAGCCTGGGCAGAGGCATACTAAGTATCGATCGCATTTTAATGGCTCGATCGCCCCAGCTCCTAAAATAGCGATCGAGCAAACATATATACTTAAATCTTAGGGTGAGTACAGGGACACGGCCCCTACCAAGTCACAATTTATCAAGAATTATGCCAGCAAGCTTTCTCCCAAAATCGATCGCACAGCTAACAGAATCTACCTCAATTGCTTTAGCGCAAAGCATTCAACGAGAGGGAATTACAACTCCCCTATCTTCTGGGCCAATTGCCACAACCTACGTGCGCCAAGGCAGGGGAAACACCCCTATTGTGCTAATTCACGGCTTTGACAGTTCCCTGTTTGAATTCCGTCGCCTGTTGCCGCTGCTGGCTGCCGAAAATGAAACTTGGGCGGTTGATTTGTTGGGTTTTGGCTTTACAGAAAGATTGGCGGGTTTGGCATTCAGTCAAAAGGCGATCGCCACTCACCTCTACTATTTCTGGAAAACGCTAATTTCGCAGCCTGTAATCTTAGTCGGTGCTTCTATGGGAGGTGCAGCAGCAATTGATTTCACCCTCACCCATCCCGAAGCTGTCAAAAAATTGGTGTTAATAGACAGTGCAGGTTTTGCCGTCACTTCTAATAAGGGAAAATTTCTCATTCCTCCCTTAGGATATTTGGCAACTTCATTTTTGCGAAATCCCAAAATCCGCCAGCGAATTAGCATCAATGCTTATTTCGATAAAAAATTGGCTTCTCTAGACGCTCAAACTTGCGCTGCTTTGCACTTGGAAATGCCCAACTGGAATCAAGCTTTAATTGCGTTTACCAAAAGCGGCGGTTACGGAGGTTTTCGGGACAAATTGTCGCACATTCAGCAGCAGACGCTGATTTTGTGGGGAAAACAAGACCGGATTTTGGGGACGGCAGATGCGGAAAAGTTTGCCAGGGCGATCGGCAATTCTCAACTAATTTGGATACCCGACTGCGGGCACGTTCCCCACTTAGAAAAGCCAGAGATTACGGCGCAGCATATTTTAGAATTCATAAATAAAAGCGGACTCACGCCAAACATTTAAACGTAGGGTGCGCTGCGGCGCACCTTAGATATACAGCAGATTCCACGTTTATGAAGGACACCCGCCTATCGATCTATCCCCCCGTAGGGACACGGCACGGCGCCGTGTCCCTACTTCATAAACCTGGAATACGCTGTATGTTTTATCTTCCGCATTTGGTATGTATAGTTTGATGTCAAACAGACAGGTTTCAAACTTTCGGCAAATACTTTTGTACGATCGTCCATCCTGTGAGCAACACAGCCACAAATCCCCCAAACAAAGCCAAATTAGTGCTGATGTGGAGGGGACGCGCCCAAGGATGTTTAGGGCCAATTTGCAGCCCGCTTCCCACAGAAACCAATACCAAAGCTACAACAGCTAATCCCGCCGGTAAATGAGCCGAGTGACCCAAATTGCCGTAGTATCCCAGCGTACCGACTACACCAATTCCCAGCAGTAAAATTACCAAAGTCGCCATCCCCGCACCAGTCGCCAAATGGAAAGGACGCAGCCATTTTGGGCGCGGTTGTTTCGTACTCCTAGAGGTAAACATCCACGTTCCAGTAACTGCAAGCAACAGGTAAGCCAAAAGCGCAACACCCATTGACCAAGCCGCTATTTTCCACAACCACAAGAAAGAAGGCAGATTCATGATTTAAATCCCTAATTAGGATTTTCCACAAAAGGTTTCTTTCCGATTTTACCTGGACTTGAAAGCAAAAATAAATGATTTTGAGAGAAAGTGCGATCCAACTATCCGCAGCTTGCATCCGTCTTACCTTGGACTCAACGCACTTTCTCTCATACTCAGCTTAATTTACGTTATAAATTTGTCGCCACAGTTTTTAGGAGCCACCTTCCCATTCTAGCTTTCTGCTTTTGCTCTCAATGAAAGGCATTTTATAATACCCTAATTTTTGTTCTAAAATTAACCGGAAAAAAGGCAGACCTTCTATCAAATATCTTTTCCACAACCTTCTCGGTTCACTTAACAGTCGGTACGCCCATTCTATGCCGACTTCGCTCATCCATTTGGGAGCTCTGGCTTTGCAGCCAGCTTCAAAATCAATGGTTGCACCTACGGCTAAGAAAATTTTGACGTGTGTTAATTTGCTCCTGTATTTAACCAGCCACTTCTCTTGCTTGGGCGCTCCCACTCCAATCGCCAGAACTGTCGCTCCTGATTTATTGATCGCGTCAATTATTGTTTCACATTCTTCCTCATTTTTTTCAAAGCCAAAAGAAGGAGAAAGTGCTTCAACCACTATTTCTCTACCAATTTTTTGGTTAATTTTTTCCTGGGCTTTCTTAGCAATACCTTCAGCAGCTCCTAGCAAAAATATTTTAATCTTCTCGTTATCTTTGTGATACGTATAAAATGCAGGGAACAAGTCGGAACCAGAAATCTTTTCTTTGAGAGGAGTACCCAAAAACTTGGAGGCATACATCAATATTTGACTGTCGCAGACTCTATAATTAGAGGTATTGTAAGCTTCATAGAAGTCGCGGTCATACTGCAACTTAATCAAGTGGTCTACATTGGGCGTAAATACGACACCACCTTCGCCGTCTAGTTTTTCAAACAACTCTGTGATGGACAAGTTATCTATGGAGACATTCAATAAATTAACTGTTTTCATTTGTGATTCCCTTCCACCTTTTATATTAAACTACAACTCAAACACTCAAACTATTATAACCCACACTACAGCCTTGTGTTTTCACTACTTGGGCGTTTCGGTGAATATACTTTTTTAAGTATATCCTCGTACACACTACCTGTCCAGTCATGATTTTTAAAGATTGTGTAAAGACTCAGCTCGTTTTAGCAAAAAGTGTATAAAGCCAATTTGTGTTTGCAACCCGCAAAACGATGGTAATAAAAATACAATCCCGTGCAAAATATTTGGAGCATTATAAATCAGTGTAAAAAAAAGTTACACTAATTTTTAGAATTGACAAATATAGCGCAACTCCCTAACTTGATTTGAGGAAAAAGTGGTAGATTTTAGAGTTTTTGTATGCAGCGAATGCAAGATATTTTCAAGCTAGAAGTGAAGCGGCGATCGCATCCCTGAAAATGGGAGCATCTCATATTTGTAAAAATACTTCTTTTGGCTCCTTCCTTCTGCCTCTTTCCTTCTGCCTCTTTCCTTCTGCCTCCTGCCTCAAAACTCCAATTTCTAGCTTGGCTGCAAAACTGAGATGCTCCCCTGAAAATCATCCTGATTTTTGGTGAACCAGCGACTGTCTTCTTGGTGGCGAACTGGTTTTTTTGGTCTTAAGGCTTTCGGGAGCTTTTAAGACCAGACCCGATATTCCTCCAGCAATCATCGCAAAAATCGGGTTAGTCATAGCGTTCAAAACACAGTCAAACACGTACATAGTTAAGGCTACTCCCAGGACGGCAGCCGGCGCTACTTTGGGATTAGACCAGGTTCTGGCGGGATATTTGAACACGCAAAAGACGATAACAGGAAGTAACAATGAAGAAAATAAACTAACTAAACCGACTGCACCGTTGACGCCAAATGCAATAATCCATAAGCTGTCGGTGACCGAAATATCTTTACCGGACTGGTCGTAAACGCGGTTTCCGCCGGAATCCCCCCAGCCAAAAAGAAAATTTTGCCGCGCTTTTTCCCCCAATATCTCTTCCATGTCAAATCTAAACTTCAGAGAGGCGGCTCGTTCTTCACCAAATATTGGAGTGATGAAGTCCATCACGTCTTTGCTCGAAAATTGACCCGATGC
The DNA here is from genome assembly GCF_036704965.1 of Microcoleus sp. F10-B2. NCBI lineage: Bacteria > Bacillati > Cyanobacteriota > Cyanophyceae > Oscillatoriales > Microcoleaceae > Microcoleus > Microcoleus sp. F10-B2. Next base: position 68,913 of record NZ_JAUBTB010000032.1, read on the forward strand.
AGCTACGTACAGATAAAACACTATATATCCAATTATAAATAGCAGGGGCAAAGACGTGCGAAACCACTTGGCCGAAAATAATACGAGTAACGCCATTGCAAATAAACTGTAGGCACCAGTAGAACGGCACAGGAAAAAAGCGATAGTTAATATAATTGCTAAAGTCTTGATGTTGCGACCCTGAAACTTTTTGAGAGTCCCAGTTTGCCACAGCCAAACTGCGATTACAGCGGCTGTCATCATCCACAGGCCCACCATCAAACCGTGCTGCATAAATACTACCGGTCTCCATCCCCCCAAACGCCTTGCTTGACTCCAGTCCTCAAAAGCATTGACGCCGTAAACCATGAGGTGCAGAACAGGGCCCTTAACCCCTTCAATTAAAGTAAAAGGAATGTATGCCAACCCACCTGCAAAAATCCCGATCGCCAATTGTCGCAGCCCGTCTAAACTACCCACATACAAGCGTCCTAAAAAATAAGGCAGACCCCAAGTAACGATTTGGTTTAAAGTCGGAGAAATCGGGCTGCCACCATTAGTAACTTGTGAAACAATTGGACACAAACAGCAAATTACGATTGGCACGTCCAGCCAACCGGGCTTAAAAGTGGTTATGCGCGCAGTATCGTAGACAATAGTCGCCAGCAAAATGCCATAGCAAGCTGCCGAGATTTTGGTATAAGGCGGCAATGTGGCGATGGGATACTCCGCTTGCGGCAAAAACAGCCACGCTCCAATAAAACTCATAATTACCGCCCGCTGAGGCGGAAACCTCACAAACAGGTAAAAAACGATTGGAATAAAGCCGAACATAGCAATTGGGATTAATGCAACCATAGGTCTTTTTTGGCAGTAAAATTGTAGAAAGAAAACACAATTTGCCCCCTAAAAATTCTCAAAAACGATCGCGCAACCCCAATCTTTTAAATCTACCTCAATTTTACGCCTTGTCAGCTAATTGTGGCTGACGTTTCACAGCAGCGTACAGTGCAGCCTCAAAGAGATTAGTTGCATCCTCCCAGGTATAATTTGTCACCGTCTGCAAAGCAGTCTCAGACATTGCGCGCCATTGGGCATCAGACAACTGACAAATCTGCTCGATCGCTTTTGCCATATCCTTTGGGTCTTCTGGCTTGACAAGTATTCCACCCCCGCCAGCAAGCAGTTCGGGAGCCGCACCAGCAGGAGTGCCGATGACTGGAGTGCCGCAAGCCATAGCTTCTAAAATTGGCAAGCCGAAGCCTTCCGAGCGACTGGAAAACAGCCAAGCATCGCATTTGCTGTAAAATTCTTTGAGTTGGCCTTGGGTAGGTGTCTTATTATACTCAGTACCAGGCGGCAGCGGCAAATAGGGAGGAGGAGTATCGCCGGAACCAAAGGCAACTAAACGAAGGTTGGGAATTTTTTTAGCAGCTATAGAGAAAGCTTCCAGAGCAATATCGCAGCCTTTCCAAGGAGTTGTAGTATAGTACATCCCGACTGTGGGAACTGACTGCTTGCCTCGTCGCTGCTTGCCTCGCGACTGCGGGTCGTAAAACTGTTTGGTGTCCACGGTAGGAGGGACGAGAGATACAGACAAATCGCCGTATTCGTTCCGAGCTATGTCGGCCAGCCACTGGGCCACAGCGATTTTGTGCATTGGCAGCCGCCAAGTTGCCTCTACTCGACCTTTTGGTACGTAGTCAAAAGCCTCGTAGTGTTGGAGAAAATATACTTTCGCTCCTTTGGTCGGAGAGAGTTTTGCCACCCACTCGGCAGTTTCCCACCAAGTAGCCATGATAATATCGGCATCAGGTACGTCCTTGTCAGTAACTGGACGGTAGGTTTCGAGAACTCGGCTTTCGACATCCACCTTGTCAAAGTGAGACGGTTCTTTCTTGGGAGCCAACTGCCAACCCCTACCCCTCAGCAGCGATGGCAATTGTTCGATCAAAGTTGGTTGTCGCTCGGGTGTAGAGACGATAAATATTTTGTGTCCTCGCTTTTGAAGAATTTCTGTGTAGATAGATAACACCCTCATGCCCCCTGTAAGACTAAGGGTAGGCAGGACAAAAGTAATTTTCATGAGTAGATGCCCTAGATTCACACTGGTTAATAAAACTTCTCCATAACAGAAAGTTCGCACTTACGAGCCTCTTTTTGGCTTTGATGCAGGGTGCGGGCTTCTGCTGGAGGCGATCGTCACTTGATAGTCGAGCCGACCTTACTTTGTCGTCAGGGACTTTTCCCAATTACAAATCGGGAGATGTATGAGGACTAGACAAGTCTAACCTGTAACGGCGCGAGCCTCAAAACCGCCGTTGCACTCGGGTTAAGATTTGGGCCGACGATCGCTTTATAACCAGTTATAACCAGTATTCGCTAGTTGGTGGGGTCAGTATTCGTGTCTGCACTGCTCGGTGGAAAACAAGACACGGGCGATTTTAGTTTTCGCAGAAGCACCCTAGCAAACGATATTGAGTTTCTGCCCAGAATCCCACGCCACAGCGAGCCGTTAGCGCAGAATTTCAAATGGCGGCATTTAGCATTTAAGCTCAATTTTTTAGTTTGCCACTGCTGGAACCGCATCGTAGGGAGAAGAGGAAACTATATTAACGTTCCGCTGTTTAGATATGCCTACAGCAACTTTCAATCCCGCTTCAAAATGATCCGTGGCATCTTCCCAAGTATAATTTCTCACCTTGGCATAGGCGGCTTCGGACAGGGCTTGCCACTCGGAATTCGGCAACTGACAGATATACTCTATGGCTTTTGCCATTTCTTGGGGATCTTCTGGTCTTACAAGTATGCCAGTACCGCCGCTCAAAATTTCAGGAGCAGCGCCTGCTGGGGTACTGATGACGGGAGTGCGGCACGCCATCGCTTCGATAATTGGCAAGCCGAAGCCTTCTGAGCGGCTCGCCAGCAGCCAGGCATCGCATTTGCTGTAAGAGTCTTTGAGTTTGTCTTGGTCGGGTTGAACTACATACTCGGTATTGGCCGGCAGGGGCAATTCCGAGGATGGGGCATCTACACCGAAGGCAACCAGACGCAGGTTGGGGATTTTTTCAGCAGCCAGGGAAAAGGCTTTCAGGGCGATGTCGGTTCCTTTCCAGTAGATTGTAGAGTACATTATTCCAATTGTAGGAACCGATTGTTTGTTGCGAGGAGGGGCGTAAAATTGGTTAACGTCCACGCTCGGAGGGGCTATGGAAACTTTGCGATCGCCGTATTTAGTCCGAGCTAGGTCAACTAACCACTGAGAAATCGTAATTTTGTGCATCGGCAGCATCCAGGTTGCTTCTACTCTACCTTGAGGTAGATAGTCAAAAACTTCGTGGTGCTGGATGAAATAAGCTTTTGCTCCTTTGCTGGGAGAAAGTTTTGCTACCCACTCGGCGGTTTCCCACCAGGTGGCTACTACTACGTCAGCGTCAGGTACATCTTTGTCCTCTACCGGGCGGCAGCGATCGGTAATTTTTTGTTCTACACCTAAGTTATCGAAAAATGAGGGTTCGTTTTCAGGTGGAGAAATCCAACCCCGTCCCCGCAGCAGCGACTTGACTTGCTGGCGCATACTCGGTTGGGGGTGGGGTACAGAGATGACGAACACGGAGTGTCCTCGCTTTCTCAAACGTTCTGCGAAAATAGATACTACTCGTATTCCACCAGTCAGACACAGAGTAGGAAGAACAAACGTGATTTTCATTTTTAAGTCCCGCTGAAGACTCCGACTCGCTTTCGGCGCTGCGATGAGCGCTCGTTTGAGAGTCCGGCAGGAAAGAGGGGCGGGTGAATATTAATACCGCTTTCCTGGTGTGTAAATATAATCAAACTTAGCGACTGTTCGCAACACCCCAGTATCGATATGCCACAAATTCGCTGTCATTGAATCGATAATACCGACAGAGGCGATCGCCCAACAGTGCTCTAGGGATAATTTTTAGGTGAGCGAAAGTTCATCCTGAAGACAGATTCCTCATCAAAAAGCAACTTTTTTCCCGCCAAACACCAAGCTAGACAACACTTCATGTTTAACTTGACAGCACTTGCCTATCCTACAGACCGCGATGTACGGGAAACCGAAAAGCACCCAACCTTTACTGTGGGGACGCCCGGTAGCATTGGCAACAATACTCAGTAGATTGACATCGCCTTTGGCCAAATTTTATACTGCATTAAACAGGAAATTCTTACTTTAAGAATCTTGATTTCCCGATCGCCCCCACAGATCTAAACACCGCATCGGCGACTTTGACTTTTTGGTAAATGTCCTGTAGGTATTGCTTGACAAAATATCGTATTTATCAGGATTCACAGATGATGGTTTTTTCAAATACCGGCACGGGGGCGCTGGGAGACAGGCGATCGCGCGAATGACCGTCCTGGACGCGCGCGAATCAGGGAAGAAACCGGGTTTTTCAACCAATATCCCTCGCCCTCACTTGTCGTATTTTCGTGAAAAAACCCGCTTGATGCCTCCGGGACTCTTTGAAAAAGTAGCTTTCCCAATCGCACTACAGAACAGAGAGTTTCACCGCTATAAATTTAATTAGCTGGCTCAGTTTTAAATTTGTTAATAAAAGGCGATCGCATGAAAGAGTCTCAAAAAGCGACTGCCACTTCTCGGTCGAGTATATGTAGCGTCGCTGCGCAAGTCTTGTCTAAGTAATTAGCGGAAAAAAAGTTCAGCAACTTATCAAATGACCGTATAAAGATAAAATAAATACTGAGGGCAAAGTAGCATATATCGTGCCAACCTTGACTCAATCAGCATTAGCAGCAGCTTAGCGGTATGTATCAAACTACCTCACTTACAAAAAATTTCCTGTTATGAAAGAATCATTCTTCCTAAGTTTGCGATTCCGGATGACAATCGGCGTGCTCTTGGGGGTTGTGCCGCCGATGCTTGCAGCGATATGGTTTGCCAGTTTTCACGCAGCTAACATTATTCGATCGCAAGCGAAACAAAACCTAGAATTAAAAGCCGATGTCTTAACTGAAAGCATCTCGCGGTGGGAACAAATGAACATTCGAGTTTTGCGCACCATCAGTCAAAATCCCAGTACCGTCAGCATGAATGCCAGCAAACAGTTGCCGCTGCTAGTTGGCATCAACCGCAGCTACAGCCACATATACATTGCCGAAGCTTACAATTTAGAAGGGTACGTTGTGGCCCGCGGCAGCGGCACGCCGCCCGATCGCATCAACCGCAGCGATCGCTATTGGTTTAAAAATGCAGTTGCTGGCACTGAAATTACCCGCGAAGCTTTGATATCTCGCTTAACTGGGAAACCCGCAGTTATTTTCTCAACACCCATTCGGGAATTTGCTAGTTTAACTTTGGGCGATCGAGGAAATTCAGTCAGCCAATTGCAGCAGCAACTCAAACAACTCGGCTATTACAAAAACGAAATTACGGGAATTTACGGAAACGCCACCGCCGACGCCGTGGATCAATTTCAAAAAAAATATTCAGGCTTGCCGGCAGGTGGCAGCCTCGATTCTACAACCAAGCAGCTTCTCGAACTAGCAACTAATTTTCAACAAAAATTTTCTCAAACACCTCAATTAAATTCAACCGATAAATCTGCCGATCAACTGGGAAAAATTCAAGGAGTAGCTATGATAGGTATATTATTAAGCGACCTCGCTAGAGCGATCGGAACAGTCCGCATCGGGAAAACCGGCTTCGCTTTTTTGGTGGACAACAAAGGTCAATTAATCGCTCATCCAGATGAAAAGTTTTTTGCACAAAAGCAACTAATAAACCTCAGCAACTATCCGCCAGTCAAAACCCTGTTAGCAGGCAAAAGAGGTGCATTTTACTTCGCAGACGAGCGGGGCGTGAAATGGCTTTCCTGTCTAAACCAATTAGACAGTGGTTGGGGCGTAATTATCTTGCAGGAAGAAGCCGAGGTTTTAGAAAAAGAAGAGTTATTTTGGCAGTTTGCAATTACTATTGCCACCATTGCAGTCTTGGGAGTCGGCGGTTTGACCTGGATATTAACCAGCCGTTTGGTTCGGCCGATTGGCGACTTGACAGTTGCAGCAGCACAGTTGTCTAACGGCGACTGGAATCAGAGAGTAAATATCGATCGCCAAGATGAATTGGGAACTTTAGCCAACGCTTTCAATCACATGGCTGTGCAGTTGCAAAAGTTATTTGCTAGCTTGGAAGCAAAAAATCAGGAAGCAGACAAAGCTCGCAAGGAAGCTGAAAAAGCTAGCAAGGCAAAAAGCTTATTTATGGCAAATATGAGCCACGAACTCCGCACGCCTCTGAATGCGATTATGGGCTACAGCGAAATCTTAGAAGACGAAGCCTGCGAGCTGAATTGTGAAGAATTAGTCCCGGATTTGCAAAGAATTAATAATGCAAGCAAACATTTACTATCTCTCATTAATGATATTTTAGATATTTCTAAAATAGAAGCTGGTCGCATAGAATTATACTTAGAAAAATGCGATATTTCGGTAATAGTTCACGATGTTGCTAATACTATTAAACCTTTAGTTGACAAAAATAGCAATGTTTTGAGCGTAAATTGTCCGCCAGATATCGGCACGGTTTATACTGATGTTACTAAAATTTATCAGTGTTTGTTAAACCTGCTAAGCAATGCCAGCAAATTTACAGAATCTGGTGAAATTACTTTAGAAGTAAGGCGATTTAGAAGAAAGCAGGAAGCAGAAAGAGAGAAGCATGAAGAAAAATTGAGTTTTCTAGGAGAAGAGCAAGTAGAATCGGATGTTTTAGGTGTAGAAGCGAAGCGGGAAAGAAGCAAAAGCGAGAAAGAATTAGAATCGGATATTCCGGCTGCTGAAGAATGGATTAGTTTCACAGTCAGCGATACGGGAATTGGAATGAACCCAGAGCAAATTGAAAGAGTATTTCAAGCTTTTACCCAAGCGGACGAGTCTACTACTCGCCGATACGGCGGTACGGGTTTGGGACTGGCAATCGCCAAGAAGTTCTGTCAGATGATGGGGGGAGATATTAGTCTGGTGAGCGAGTTGGGAAAAGGGTCAATTTTTACTGTAGAATTGCCGGCAATAGTCGCTGAAAAAGCAGCTAGTTAAAGAGGATTTGCCAACCAATACTTGCCAGGGCAAAATCTGCGATCGCGTGGCTGATATAACTCGACCAAAGCGAACGGTAAGTCAGATAAGACTGCGACCAAATTATCCCGGCGGCGAAGACAGCTAAGGAGCCTAAGAGCGGGAGCATCCCGGTTTTGTAAATATCCCCAAATCAGCGTAAAATAGTTAAAATCAATAGAAGCGTCAAAAAAAGTC
>NZ_JAUBTB010000033.1:0-75441 GCF_036704965.1 Microcoleus sp. F10-B2
CCTAAAAGTGTTTGGCTTCCAAGTTTTCACAACTGATAAAGAAATCCGACCCACATCTGCGGAATGTGGGATTTAATTGACGATCCTAACTATTCTTCGTGAGTGGGGGCTGGTTTTTGAGATGATTGTTTTTAGACGGAACTTCCCCCGCACGCGGGGGAAGTTCCGCTTAAATATTCAGTCCTGGACGCATCAAAATCAAAGAAATCGGTTTTTTTGGGGTGTTTGGGTCGGTAATGAGGATGGTCGGAAAAACCCCGGTTTCTGGCTCGCAGAAAATCTAATAAACCGGGTTTTTTTTGGTATTTGGGTCGGTAATGAGTATGGTCGGAAAAACCAGGTTTCTGGCTCGCCAAATTACTTTTTAGTTACCAAAACCCAATCGTCTGCTGTTTTCACAATCTCAGCATTCTGCAAACCTAAATGTTTGAGAACTGGTTTTTCTAACAGAAAATAAGGTTGAGGAAGAGTTTGCCATTTCTGTTTGAGTGTCGGCGCGTCGGCGACAATAACTTGGCGGTTGCTGTAGAAATTCAGCGAGGGGCGCGGTAAACGGTGAGAGGTAAAAACCTCTTGACCGACCGGAGTTCCTGTGCGGACAATTTCGGCGATCGGCTTAACTGGATAATCCTCTGCCAGTTCCCAAACCCAGTTATCCGAAGCGACCAATACCAACAGCGTCAGGTAAGTTCCCCAAATTAAAACTAATATAAACTGCCGGTCTTTGCGGTGCAGCAAGACGGCAGCCATTGTCATTGTCAAAGCTACAAACATCAGCATTAACTGCAAATCTCGCTCGGGGGACCAATTGCGCCCCCCCAGTGGAAATCCTGACCCGAAATACAGGAAACCGGCGACAGCAACTACAGCCAGTATTGCCAAAATCGCGGGATGAGGCAAAAAAGAAATAGCATCAAAATGTTCTTCGACTTCATCTTTGACCGGCTCAGGTGGCACCGACAGTTGCTCCCAAACTTCAGCGAGATAACTGCCAACGGCTAGAGCAAAAGCTGGATAAACTGGCAAAACATACCAAGGCAATTTAGTATTCATCACAGAAATAGCCAGCAGATATACTCCAGTCCAAACCAACACTAATTTTGGCCCGGGAAAATTGCGATTTTCCCAACTAAAATACAGCCCTTGCAGATAAAATAACTGCCACGGCCAAGCTGATTCTAAAATTTCTAAAAGATAATACCAGGGCGGGCCTTTGTGATTGCCCACAGGTTCCCAAATGCGACGGAAAGATTGGCTAACTAAATTAGCGTTGATAAAATCTTGGCCGTAATGCAGCCACTGGGCAAAATACCAAGCAGCTACGGGGAAAGTTCCGATCGCCAATCCGCCCCAAAGATACCCAGAAGTGAGGAGTCGCGGTGTATCCCAAACCAGGAACAAAAAGCCGATCGCCCCCAGCAGCAGCCCCAACATGACGCCTTTCGTCAGGCAAATGAGTCCGAACCCAATCCCCGCCCCCAAAGCGTAGCGCAAGTCGCGGCGCGATCGTAGCAAACACCACACTGCTGCGAGCAAAAAAAACAAAACTACCCCGTCCAACATCGCCAAACGTCCGTGTCGCACTATCGGTAGCAGCGTCAGATAGACCAGGGCCGAAAAAATGGAGCTCGAACGCTGCGGAAACAACTCCCTCCCAATCGCGTAAAGCAGGGGCACTGAAGCGGCTGTCAGCATCGCCGGTACCAACCTCGCGGTCAATTCGCTGACACCACCGGCGGCAAAACACAGCCCCATCAGCCAGTGTACCAGCGGTGGCTTGTTCAAATAAGGCATTGAGCCGATCGTCGGATACAGCCAATTTAAGTTGCCGCGCCAAATTTCGCGGCTGACCTGCGCTGCAATGCCTTCATCCCAATCCCGCAAAGCCACGCCACCCAGATTCAGCCCGAAAATCAGCACTGCAGCCAACAAAAAAGCCAGCATCCACAGTCTGTCTGTAAAGCTGTCATTCCAGCGATTTTTCGGTTTGCTGCCCAGGGATGGAAAGATTTCTGACATAAGTTAAGAGAGTTTTGAGCGTCCCAAACTGAAGGTAAACTTAGATAGCAGTTATTTGCGACTAGGAAAATACCATGAACTTGCCTGTAATTATAGATATTATCATTGGTTTAGTATTTATCTACCTGACTTTAAGCTTGCTAGCTTCGGAAATTCAGGAACTGATTGCTACTGTTTTGCAGTGGCGGGCGGAACATTTAAAGAAGTCGATCGAAGTCCTGATTTCTGGCGGCAGCGAAGGCGTGAAAGATCCGGTACAATTTCAGCGAGTCGGACAGTTGGCTAATTCGATTTACATCAATCCGATTATCAAGGATTTAAATCAGGGAGCCAAAGGGATTCTAGCAGAGGGCGTCCGCTCTGTTACGCACCGCATGGGGGATTTTTACCGCCTAGTTACTGGCACTAAAAATGTTTTCGGCAATAAATCAAGTGGGCCTTCGTATATTCCAGCAGAGTGTTTTTCTGCTAGCCTTTTGGATACTTTAAAGATTTATAGTCTGATGGGTTCGATCTCTAAAATCAGATTGGAAAGATTTAAAAACTTACAGTTGGCACAAATTAAAGTGATTGTAGAGGGTCTGAATCTGCCGGAGTCTACTCAACCGATTATCGAGCAAGAATTAGGCTGGCTGACTGCGGAGTTTAATCGAGTGGTTGAAGATTATAAAAACGATGTGGTAAGTTTGAACAACAGCTTGGATCGGATGTCGGAAAAGTTAGGATTTTATATTAAGGATTCTCAGGTTTACCTGCCGGAAACAGAGCTAGGAGGTAGAGAATTTCAGAGGCAGATGGCATTTGTCAAGGCTACTTTTGATAGCAAAGTTGAACGCGAGGCGCTGCGCTCGCAACTGCAACCGAGTTTGAGCAATCTGTTAAATACTGTTAGGAAAGTTAGGACAAGTCAGGATACGAGAGCACAAATTAGGGAGGAGCAAGAGGACAGTCCGATTTACCAACAAATTCAAGAAACCTTAGACAATATGCCAGAATCTTTGAAACGCAGCCTTTATATTTTAGCGCAGCGCGCTGAAAAACGCGGCGGAGATACTCAAGAGCAGTTGCAGCGGTTTCAGCAAGAAATTGAAATTTGGTTTGACCAATCGATGCAGCGTGCTTCTGGCGTTTACAAGCGGAATTCCCGAGGGGTAGCGATTTTGCTCGGAACTGCGATCGCCGTCGCTGCTAATGCTGATAGCATTAATATTATTAATCGGTTGTCTAAGGATTCGATGCTGCGATCGAATGTTAATTTGTACGCTCAGCAGTTGTTGGAAAAAAATGCTAAGGCTAAATTAGATAATTTAACAAGTCTGAGAAAAGTTCAAAATGATGTAGATATAGCTTTGGATAATGTAGCTTTGCCTGTTGGATGGAGCGAACCGAACAGGTTAAAAATAGATGCGCGGGGCAATTTATTGTTGCCGGCTTTGATGGCAAAATTGTTTGGTTGGATATTGAGCGGCGTAGCTATTTCTATGGGGTCTGGTTTTTGGTTCGATGCGCTCAACAAAGTTATTAATATTCGCAATGCAGGGAAGAAACCGCCATCTTCCACAGAATCTTGATCTGTGCTGTTTCCCCGCCAATCAACTAACTGTCATACCATTTTAGATTTTATATTTTAGATTAAAGAATTGGCAGTGACTGATAAATATCTAGGTTTGAAGCACTCGCCTAAAGTTGGATGCTTTTTTTAAAGTGGTGTCACGGATAGGATATAGGATGGCTCGGTAATTGCGGGTGTGTCGGTAGTAGGGGAAAACACGCAGAATATAAATTCCGTGCGATCGCGGATGGCAGTGCAGCCAAAATAGGCCAAACTGATAGGTAGGTTAAATAAGAATTAGCGAAATAAACAAGGTCAACGGCAGTTTCTGAGGATCTGACTCCAGGGGTATATCTACCGCTAAACACCTTTTTGGAGGACAGAATATGTTCACTTCTATGACGCTAACCAATTCCGCCTCGGAATACCGCAATCCCCCATCCAAAAACTTTGTATTCAATGACCAAGAATTTCTTGATGGTACCCGCCACGTGATTTATCCGTGGAATCAATCCAAAATCTCAAATCTAAAATCCTCAAGCCCCCGAATTTGTCTCGCGCAAGTCAATCCAAAATCCAAAATCTCAAATCTAAAATCGAATGACTCCAGTCTCCATGAGAGTGGATATTTTGTCTCGGAGATTTTGGCTGGTGAAGAAGTAATTTTACTCCACTCCAATTCTCAAGGCATCCAGCAAATTACCTCGGCACTTCAAACATATGCCTCTATCCTGAGAGAGATTGACAAAGTTCGCACAATTTCTAACAGTAGCTCGGGCAAACGGCAATTAGGCTCTGTTATCCTCAGTTCAGATTATCTCGAACCATACAAAAGTCAATTGCCACAATGGCACAGTTCCCTAAGTAAAAAAAGCGGACTTGGTTCGTGTTATGCCGATCGAAATAGTGACACACTCGGCCACGGCGGCAGGCGCGATCGACTGTTTGCTAATTAAGGAGACCGATCCAATTGAGAGTGTATAGCGTGCTGAGGGAGACTGGTCTGAATCCAATTGTAATGAGGGGACGCAGGCGCGATCCAAATCAACGATTTGATTTGACTCAATCTGCAATCAGATCGACTACCGCTGAAGAATTCTAATCACGTTTGTAGTGACGGTAGCCGCCCTCAAAGTGCCTGCGCCAGCCCACAAAAAACGCGATCGCCAGCGATTAATCCCCTGTTAATATCAGACAGTTTTGAGTCTTAGTAAATGCAACCAAACCCACTGGGTATCAGTATTTTTGTATGTGAAAAATCTAGGATTTTCCAGCATATATAATTATTCTAAATGTACATAATTCTGTTTTCTATTGGAGGAAAGATAGGTATGGATACCGCAGTAAAGTGTGTATATACGTAAAATATCACATTCAAATGAAAACGACTAAATATAATTTAAAATCGTTACTCATGGGGGGAATTACCTCCTGGATATCCTAATTTAAAATTAGGGCTGCATTTAGCCAAATAAAACTGAAAAACTGCGGACTTTAAAAGCAGGATTTATGAGAATATTTCCGGTAATTTTTGTGCTTTATTCCCCAGCGGTAGCCATCAAAAAAATCCGTATCTACCAGGGACAACAGGTAAATCAGGATAAAAATAACATTAAAAAAATATTTTTTTAATGTTGCAATTTTTGCAAATAGGGTGGTAAGATATAATCAAATAAGCCTGATGAGATTACTCCGGGGTGTATCTACCAATCATGCCCTTAATGGAGTATCCAATATGACTTCTACGTTCGCTCAAGTTAACTCACAATCTTCTTTTGAAAAATTGCCACTGCGCTCCTTAGTCTTCATTGACTCCGGCGTGGAAGATTACGAGTCAATTGCAGCGGGAGTGCTGCCGGGACAGCAGGTAGTAATACTCGATAGCGCCAAAAACGGCATCGAACAAATCACCTCTGAAATTGAAAAATACGCTTCTACTAACGGGGCGATAGACTCGGTTCACATTATTTCTCACGGCAATTCTGGCAGCCTACAACTCGGCAATACTGCTCTGGGTTCAGATAACATAGAGCAATACAAAAGCCAGTTAGAAAAGTGGCAAACTTCACTAGCCCCACAAGCAGATATCATGCTGTACGGCTGCGATGTAGCCTCCGGTACAGGTGTTAATTTCGTCGATCGCTTCAGTCAATTAACCGGGGCTGACGTTGCCGCCTCCACCAACATAACCGGCAGCGACGGCGACTGGAATTTAGAATTTGCCTCTGGCCAAATTGAATCTCCCTTAGCCTTGCAAGCCGAGGCTATGGCAAGTTACCAAGGTAATTTAGCTACTATCGTAGTAGCCAACAATAGCGATAGCGGCCCCGGTTCATTAAGGGCTGCGATCGCCAGCGCTGTTGCCGGCGATACAATTACCTTCGCTCCCGGTTTAGCCAGCCAAACTATTACCCTCACCAGCGGCCAACTCGATATTCCCGCTGGCAAAAATATCACCATTGACGGTGCGGCCGCACCCGGTTTAACCATCAGTGGCAACAACGCATCCCGCGCCTTTTTTGTCAATGCCAACGTTGATATCGCCACCAGCTTTGCCGTCAAAAACCTCATTATTATCAACGGCAAAACGGCTGATAACGGGGGTGCGATCGGTACAACTGACGAAGTAGCGATGACCGTAGAAAACGTTCAGTTTACCAACAACGTTGCTGATAAAGGTGGCGGTGCAATCTTCAGCGGCTGGAACAACACCCTGACCGTTACCAACAGTAAATTCACCGGAAATAAAGCCACCGCAACCAACGATGAACGCGGCGCTGGCGGTATTGCTTTTGCAAGTAATAAAAACCTCACCGTTGTTAACAGCGATTTTACCAACAACTTAGGAATTAACGGCGGCGCCATTAATAGCCTCAACGGCAAGTTAAAAGTTGAAAACTCGCGATTTATCGGCAACGACACCACCGCAGCCGTTTTCGCTCCAGACGATCCCAACGGCAATTCTTTTTTAAGGGGTTTCGGCGGCGCAATTTACACAGACAGAGCTAGTTCTACTGACGAGCCTTCCGGCACAATTAGCATTACCAAAAGCGTATTTCAAGACAACAAAGGCCGGGGCGAAGGCGGAGCAGCTTACCTGTTCACCGGCGCTCAAGACAGCGTAACTATTGCAGATAGCACTTTCCAAAACAACGAAATTCTGGCGCTACCCAACGGTGGAAATGCTGGAAACGGTGGTGGGGTAACGATTTTGAGCGACAGCACCAACCAGGGATTGACCCTTACCAACACCACCTTTGCGGGCAACAAAGCCGGCAATCAAGGTGGCGGCCTGTGGATGCGAAATGCCCCTACTACGATTACTAACAGTACGTTTTCTGGCAACTCAGTTCCTACTACTGTGCCTGATGGCTACGACAAACTCGGCGGTGCAATGACTCTTGGTGCACCCACAACTATTGTTAACACGACGATCGCCGATAATTACGCCGGCTGGGTTGGTGGAGGTATCTTCGCCGATGCCAATAATGTCACCCTCAAAAACACGATTTTTTCCAACAATACAGCGGGCAACGGAGGAAACCCTTGGGGAATTAACCAACACACCACGGACCAATACACCGATCGAGGAGGGAATTTTCAGTGGCCGGTGATTAACACCGATACCAAGGTGACGGCAAGTGTGACGATCGCAGACCCCTTACTCGGCCCTTTGCAAAACATCAACGGCGCTTTAGTCAGGCCCCTGCTGACAGGAAGTCCGGCAATTGATGCAGGGATTGACACCGGTGCACCCGCTACGGATCAGCGCGGCGGGACTCGCCCTCAAGATGGCGACAGCATTCCAGGTGCGATCGCCGACAGCGGATCTTTTGAATTGGGAGGTACTGTCGTCCCGACGCCGACTCCGACGCCCGCGCCGACACCAACTCCGACACCCGCGCCGACACCAACTCCAACTCCGACGGAGACTCCGACTCCGACGCCTGCGCCGACACCAACACCCGCGCCAACTCCGACTGAGACTCCGACTCCGACTCCGGCGCCGACTCCGACTCCGGCGCCGACTCCGACTCCAACGCCCGCGCCGACACCGACTCCAACTCCGGCGCCGACACCGACTCCGACGCCCGCGCCAACTCCGACTCCAACGCCTGCGCCGACACCAACTCCAACACCTGCGCCGACTCCGACTCCAACGCCCGCGCCGACACCAACTCCGACGCCCGCGCCAACTCCGACTCCGACGCCCGCGCCGACACCAACTCCAACGCCTGCGCCGACACCAACTCCAACTCCGGCCTCGGATGCTGGCCTGCTGGATGACATCAACGCCCCGCAACTCGACCCTGCTGCCATCACGCCCAACCCCGTCCAACAAACTCTCAACGGCGGTGAAGGTCCCGATTTCATCATGGGCGGCGGCATCAACGAGTCAATTAACGGACTTGCCGGTAACGACACTCTTTACGGCATGGGCGACAATGACAACATTGACGGCGGTGACGATAACGATTCACTCTTCGGCAATGAAGGCAGCGATTTCATCTCTGGTGGCGCTGGCAACGATACCATCTACGGCGGCAAAGATCATGACACTGTGGTTGGCGCTGATGGCAGCGATTTGGTCAGGGGAGATCTCGGCAATGATACAGTGGCCGGCGGCCTTGGCAGCGACACCATTTTTGGCGGCAAAGATGACGATATCTTGTTGGGCGAAGATGGGGACGACTACATTTTAGGCAACTTAGGAAATGACACAATTAATGCTGGAAATGGCAACGATACAGTGTTTGGCAATGAAGGTGCAGACCTAATTTTCGGCTTATTGGGAAATGACACGCTTTACGGTGGCAAAGAAAACGACAGTCTCGATGGCGGTGAGGGCAACGACTTGCTGTTGGGCGGCAATGAAAACGACGTGCTCTGCGGCGACATCGGCAACGATACCATGTACGGTGGCAAAGGCAACGATATTTTCAGCGGTGGCAGCGGTGCTGATTTCCTCAGTGGCGATGTTGGGGACGATACTTTGACTGGAGGTTCGGGAAATGATGTGTTTTTCCTCAATCAAAGTTTGGGTAGCGACATCATTACTGATTTCCGTAAGGGAGAGGATTTAATTGGGTTGAATCCTGATTTGAGTTTCAATCAACTCAGTATTACTTCCAGCAACAATCAGACTTTGATTAGCGTGACTGGCACCAATCAATTGTTAGCGAAGCTTAACGGTGCGCCCGGTACTCTCACCGCTAGCGATTTCACTCAGGTAACAATTTAATTGCTGTTTGTGCTGCATTTTTAATTGCAATAAGTTGTGCGCGGGCAGGCTTGCATCCTGCCCCGCCCGATCGAAGCAAAGCATGATTGATAGCAATTTTGGTTAATTTTTAGCAGTCAAAAGTGTTTGTAGTAAGAACTAAAATTCTTAGTGAATATCAGCTTAGACCGAGGACGGAAGTTTTTACGACAAACTTAATTAGGGCCCGCTCGATGATTTTATATAAATAGCGATCGCACTTAATTCGATTGCTGCTGAGGTGTATCTGCCACTAAACAGCAAACATTCTCATAGGGTATGCAAAATGAACTCAACTTTTGCCAGTATTGATTCACAATCTGTTCTCCGCAATTCTCGTCCTAAATCTATTGTTTTCATTGATTCTGATTTAGATGACTATCAAACTATTGCTGACGGCGTGCTTCCCGGTACTGAGACGATCGTTTTAGATAAAAATGGCAACGGAGTAGAGCAAATTACTGCCGAACTGCAAAAAATCGCTGCGGCTGGGGAAAGTGTAGATCAAGTTCACATTTTTTCTCACGGCAATTCTGGCAGCTTGCAGCTAGGTTCTGCGACGTTAAATTCGGATAATTTGCCGCAATATGAAAGCCAGTTGCAAGGGTGGCGAAATGCGCTGAGCGACCAAGCTGATATCGTGCTTTACGGCTGCGATGTGGCTGCGGGTTCTGGGAGCGATTTTGTCGATCGCCTGGGCGAGTTAACCGGGGCTGATATTGCGGCATCTAGCGATCGCACTGGTCGCGGCGGTAACTGGAATTTGGAGTTTGCCAAGGGTGATATTGAAGCACCGCTAGCCTTGACTCCAGAGGCAATGGCGGATTACCCAGGGACTTTAGCGACTGTTACCGTTACTAACAATAATGATAGCGGGCCCGGTTCATTGAGAGATGCGATCGCCTCCGCAGCCGCCGGCGATACTATTCAATTTGCCTCCACTCTTGCCAGTCAAACAATTACTCTCACTTCCGGTCAACTGGTCATCAACAAAAACTTGACAATTGATGCAGTTGGTGCAGCCAATTTAACTCTCAGCGGCAACAATGCTTCGCGGGTTATCCTCACCGAAGGTTCAACCAATGTTACTCTAAAAAACCTGATTGTTGCCAACGGCAAAGTTTCTGGAACCGACCCGGATAATGATGAAACTAGCGCCGGTGGTGGCATTCAAACGGGAGGTAACAGCACTTTAACTTTAGAAAATTGCCAAGTCAATAATAATGCTGCAGGTTTTGGTGGCGGCATTTATACAGGTTTCCGCAGCACTACTACTGTAATTAACAGCAAGTTTAGCGGCAATGACGGTTCGCTAGCGGATGATACCGAACGCGGCGGCGGCGCGATCGCTACGAAAAGCGGGGGTTCTCTGACGATCCGAGATAGCGAATTTACCAACAACAAAGGCAGCTACGGCGGAGCTGTTAATAACCTGTTGGGCAGCATGACGATCGAAAACTCTAAATTCACCGGCAACCGCACAGAAAAAGGCGTTGGTGGGGCAGTTTACGTCGATGGAGCGAGCGAATTAACTAACGATGCGATCGGTGGCAACATCATTATTCGCGGGAGCAGTTTTGACGGGAATATTGGTGCTGGAGAAGCAGGGGGAGCATTTCTGTTTGGCTATTCTCAAGACAAAGTGGTTTTGGAAAATAGCACTTTTATTAACAACAAAGCTGTCAAAAATGCCGATGGTTCAGCAGGATCCGGCGGCGGAGTACGTCACGGCAATGCCGATTTGACAATGACAAACTGCACCTTTGCCAACAACACAGCCGATGATAACGGCGGCGGTATGTGGATTGGAGAAAAGAGCAACGTTAGCATTGTTAACAGTACATTTTCCGGCAACACCGCTGCTAAGCAGGGTGGTGCAATACTTGTCGCCAACAGCGATTCTTTTTCAACTAACATCGTCAACTCGACTTTTGCTAAAAATACCGCTGAATATTCGGGAGGTATTGCTACTTTTAACGATCCTGTGGCATCTCCAATTACTGTCAAGAATTCGATTTTTGATAGCAATACGGCAAGTAATCCTTTTAAAACTAGGCAGCACACAGGACGGGAGCTCATCGATGGGGGAAACAATCTTCAATTTCCCGCTAAACTCACGACGGGCGATCCTAATGATAGTAATGTTACGGCAAATGTGACGATCGCAGACCCCTTACTCGGCCCTTTACAAAATATTAACAGCGCTTTCGTGCTGCCGCTGCTAGCAGGAAGTCCTGCCATTGATACCGGTACTGGTGCGGGCGCGCCGGCTGCCGATCAGCGCGGTGTGACTCGCCCTCAAGATGGTGATAGCAACGGAAGTGCGATCGTTGATATCGGCGCTTTTGAATTCACTACAATCACGCCGACTCCGACTCCCACACCGACTCCCACACCGACTCCCACACCGACTCCCACACCGACTCCCACACCGACTCCCACACCGACTCCCACACCGACTCCAACTCCAACGCCTGCGCCGACTCCAACTCCAACTCCAACACCGATTGCAGATGATTGCTTATTCGATGCAGTCAGCGCCCCGGAATTAAACTCTGCCACCATCACCCCCAACCCCGTCCAACAAACCCTCAACGGCGGTGAAGATACCGATTTCATCATGGGCGGCGGCATCAACGAATCGATTAACGGACTTGCCGGTAACGACATTCTTTACGGCATGGGCGGCAATGACAACATTGACGGCGGTGCCGATAACGACTCGCTTTTCGGCAATGAAGGCAGCGATTTCATCTCTGGTGGCGCTGGCAACGATACCATCTACGGCGGCAAAGATAATGACACTGTTGTGGGCGCTGATGGCAGCGATTTTGTCAGGGGAGATCTCGGCAATGATACAGTTGCCGGCGGCCTTGGCAGCGACACGATTTTTGGCGGCAAAGATGACGATATCTTGTTAGGTGAAGATGGCGACGACTACATTTTAGGCAACTTAGGAAATGACACAATTAATGCTGGAAACGGCAACGATACAGTGTTTGGCAATGAAGGTGCAGACCTAATTTTCGGCTTGTTGGGAAATGACACGCTTTACGGGGGCAAAGAAAACGACAGTCTCGATGGCGGTGAGGGCAACGACTTGCTCTTCGGCGGCAATGAAAACGATGTGCTCTGCGGCGACATCGGTAACGATACCATGTACGGCGGAAAAGGCAACGATATTTTCAGCGGCGGTAGCGGTGCTGATTTCCTCAGTGGCGATGTTGGGGACGATACTTTGACAGGCGGTTCAGGAAATGATGTATTTTTCCTAAATCAAAGTTTGGGTAGCGACATCATTACTGATTTCCGTAAGGGAGAGGATTTAATTGGGTTGAATCCTGATTTGAGTTTCAATCAACTCAGTATTACTTCTAGCAACAATCAAACTTTGATTAGCGTGACGGCTAGCAATCAAGTGCTGGCGAAGCTTAACAATATTACACCCGGTATTCTGACTGCTAGCGATTTTATCACTCAGTAGTTATTATACTAAATCCGGTTTGTCTATACCCTCGATCGTTCTGCGTATCATTCGGCGGTTGAAACCACTACTAAACAAACGAATTCCGCCTCCGCAGACTGAGAGATAAAGGAAGTAGTTAAGCCGGATTTAGTATTATAGCATATTTCAACAAAAAGTAGCCAAGTATGATAAATATCATCTAATCTTCTGATGCTCTAGCCACACATATTAATCTATAATTCCTAATAAAGCGGACTTGATATTATTCCATTTTAATACGATCGCACAGATGTCTGTCCTCCTCTTTAACATCGGCATTTGTTTGCAGATAATCCCGGACGCGATCGCAACCATAACCCAACAAATTGAGATTCAACACTCGCTCCACATTCCACAGAATCAGCGTGTTATCCTCACTGACGGAAGCCACAAACTTTCCGTCAGAACTGTAAGCCAATCCCCTAATCGCCGCCGTGTGACCTCTAAGCGTTGTTAGTTGCGTACCGTCCAGTTTCCACAACTTCACCGTGTTGTCTACACTGCCAGAAGCAATAATTTGACCGTCAGGACTAAACGCCACTCCCCACACCGCTGCTGCGTGACCTACAAGCGTTCTCAATAACTTACCGTCAACAGTCCAAAGCTTAACGGTATTGTCTCCACTGCCAGAAGCAATGATATTACCTTGACGGTTAAAACCAACTCTCCAAACTGCCGCAGCGTGACCTCGAAAGGTTCTCACTAACTTACCGTCAAGCTGCCATAACTTCACAGTCCCGTCTCCTGCTGCGGAGGCAACTAACTGCCCGTCTGGGCTAAATGCTAAGTGCCAAACAGGAGTATTATGTCCTGTCAGGGTATGCAGTAACGTTCCATTGCGCCGCCAAAGCTTGACCGTGTTATCTTGACTTGAAGAAGCCAGGATTTGACCGTCAGGACTAAACGCTACTGCAACAACCACAGCTTTATGACCTGTTAAAGTTGCACTCGAATTGCCGTTTCGCTGCCACACATTCACCTTATGGTCGTCTCTGCCAGCAGCAATTAACTGGCGGTCGCGATTTATAGCAACCCCATAAATTGCTGCATTCTCTCCGGTGAAAGTCGCCAGCAATTTGCCTTGGCGACTCCAAAGTTTAGTTGTGCCGTCCTCGCTGCCTGTAGCAATTGTAGAGCTATCAGCACTGAGAGCGATCGCCCAAATTCCGGCTTTATGTGCAGTAATAGTTGTCTGCAATGGATTTTGACTTTCCCACAGTCTGACGGTGTTTTCTCCGCCTGCCGACGCAATAAAGCTGCCGTCAGGACTCCAATTAACCCCCCAAATTGCAGCGCTGTGACCTCTGAAGGTCGTCAATTCTGTTCCGTCAACGTTCCAAAGTTTTACGGTTTTATCCCGACTGGCAGAGGCGATGGTTTGACCGTCCGGGCTGAAAGCAAGGGCCGATACCACAGCCGTATGACCTTCGAGCGTTCTCAGCAAAGTGCCGTCACGCTTCCAAAGTTTTACCGTTTTATCTCCACTTGCCGACGCAATTATCTTACTGTCGGGACTAAACGCCACTGAACACAAGACAGAAATATGACCTTCGAGAGTTCTCAGAAAAGTGCCGTCACGCTTCCAGAGTTTTACCGTTTTGTCTCCACTTGCCGACGCAATTGTTTCACCGTCGGGACTAAAAACTACTGACCCTACCCCAGCAGTATGACCCTGAAGCGTTTTCAACAAAGTGCCGTCTTGGTTCCAGAGTTTTACGGTGTTGTCACCGCTGGCAGAGGCAATTGTTTCACCGTCGGGACTAAAAGCCACTCCCCACACGCTAGCACTGTGACCCTGAAAAGTTTTCAACAAAGTGCCGTCCAACCTCCAAACTTTCACGGTGTTATCGTCACTTCCAGAAGCAATGAGTTGACCGTTCGGGCTAAATTTGACTGTTTTGATGCTCGCCTGATGACCTTTGAGCGTTGCGATTTCCCTTCCGTCCCGCCGCCAAAGTTTAACAGTTTTATCTACACTTGCGGAGGCAATCAGCTTACTGTCAGGACTGATATCGACTGCCATAACAGCCGCTTTATGCCCAGAAAAACGGTTGGATTCATCTGCTTGATAAACGGCTTGTCGCAGTACATTTTCAACTTCGCGATCGATACTGGCATCTGCCGATTTTAATCTTTGTAATTTTCGTTTAGCTTTGATAGCTTCTATCAGTGCGTCTAATCTCCGGTTTGAGGCAAACAATCCCTCAGAAGAAGATGCCAGCGCTCTAATTTCACTAATCCTTGCTTGACGTTCGTTTTCTGCTGCTCGGCGATACTCAAAATAAGTTGTCACTCCTAAAATGCAGGCAAACAGCAATGCACCACTCACAGCAAATAGCAAAATTCGTTGTCGTTTGGCAGCTTTTTTTTCTTGTGCGAGCCGTATTTGTTCTTGTCTAAGTCGCACTTCTACCTCTTTTGTCCGTTCTGCTTCTAAAACGAGTTGGATTTCTTGGCGATCGAGGTCTTGGCTGGCAGCGATAAATTGATAATCCAAGTCGCTCAAACTTTTTCCTTGGGCCCAAAATTGAGCGTCTTTCAGCGCTTGACCGCGCAACAGCCGCGATTCATCCTGTTGTTTAGAAGCAATCCAAGCATCGAAGGCTTGGGAGTAAGGGCGCAGTTTCCCTAATTGTTTCTCTACCCATTCGAGGTTAAATACTTCTCGATAAATTCGGTTTTTTACCTGCAAATAACCCGGCTGTTTGACGACTAATCCCGATAGCAAGAGCTCGATTTGTTCTCGGCTGTCATCTGTTGCCACTTTTACGCCTTGTAAGATTTGCTGATAAATGCCTAGCAATCTAGCTGCGCGTTGTTCGTTGCGAAGAAGGCGATCGCGTATCGTTTTCAAATGCTCTGGTTCGTCTTGCGATTCCCAGTTCTCGATAAGTTGCGCTCTGACCACATATTCGACAAAAAATCCTTCAGTTATCGGTGGTATTGTTAAATCAACGCCGTGGGATTCTTTAGCAGTTCTTACCACCAATTCACATATTTTTTGGATCATAAATGGCTGTCCTCCAGTCCAAGCTAATATTTCTTTTATAACTGCTGGTGGATGGGGTATTATATTTTCTAATCCTAAAGCTAATGGTTGTGCTTCCTCAAAAGAAAAACCCTGCAAATCGATTGCTCGTCCGATATTAAAAGGAGTCCGATTTTTATCTACTATTAAATCGCTGGGCGTCGCTACTCCGAAAATGGCGAAGGTAATTCGATTGTATTCTGGATTGATGGCTCTTTGGTTGTAACAATACCGAATCAAGGCAAAAAAATCATCTACTGGAAAATCTAAACTTAAAATGCTATCAATTTCATCAACAAATATAATAATTCTGTATTCTGGAAATTGGGCTAACAAGATGTCTTCGATGAAATGGCTCAATCTTTGGAGGAGAGAAACTTCTTCTTCTTCTTTCCACCAACTTTTAAAATTAACTTGTCCTAAAAGATTGAAGCCGCGCCACAGTTCCCCAATCATGCCTTTATACCATTGTAGGGGAGTGATATTTTCGCTGCCGATGCGGGTCATGTCGATCGTACTGCATTGAAATCCTTCAGCTTGCAATTGGTGCAAGGTGCGGACTAATAGAGAAGATTTGCCCATTTGCCGCGAGTTGAGGACGTAACAAAATTCGCCTGCTTTTAAGGATTTATAGAGTTCGGAATCGGCTTCTCTTACTAAATAGGTAGGCGCATTATTGGCGAGACTGCCGCCGATTTGATATTGGTAATTGTTCATGGTTTTGAGTTCATGGTTTTTGAGACTTTAACGATCGCCCACTCGATCGCACAAATGTCTATCCTCCTCCTTCACATCGGCATTAGTTCGCAAATAATCCCGCACGCGATCGCAAGCATAAGCGAGTTCATCTAGTTTGAGAAGGCGCTCCAAATCCCATAAAATCACAGTACGATCGTCCCCAACAGAAGCAATTTGTTTGCCATCGGGGCTAAACGCCACCGCCCAAACATTTCCCTCATGTCCGGTGAGCGTCGTTATTTCTGTCCCGTCAATTTTCCAGAGTTTGACTGCGCCAGATGCGCCTCCCACCACCAGCATTTGACCGTCAGGACTGAAATCAACCGCCATCATGCCTCTAGTATTTCCCTTAAGGGTTTTGAGCAACGCGCCATCGATCGTCCAGAGTTTAATCGTGTCATCCATGCTCGCACTTGCCAAAGTCCGACCGTCTGGACTGACAGCCACTTCCCAAATTCCACTGCGATGACCTTTCAAAGTCTTGTTCAAGCGACCGTCAAGGCTCCACAACCGAACTGTGCCATCTCCACTGACGGAAACGAGCTTCTTTCCGTCGGGGGTAAAGTCCACATCGTAAACCCTAGCCTCATGACCTTTGAAAGTTCGTAGGGGCGGTGCCCCCGTGTCCGCCCTGCCGTCCTTGTTCCACAGTTTCACAGTTTTGTCGTCACTTGCAGAAGCCAGTAGCCGACCATCTGGACTGGCGGAGACATCCCAAACGTTCGCCCCATGTCCTGTTATAGTTTTCAGCAGTGTCCCGTCGAACTGCCAGAGTTTAATCGTTTTATCTGTACCTGCGGAAGCGAGTACAGGCGAGATATCATCTTTGGCAAAGTTCGCAGGAGAGACGAAAGCAACGGAGTAAACGGGAGCCTTGTATCCCGCAAAAGACTTCAGCAACGTGCCATCTCGCGCCCACAGTTTGAAGCTGCCATCCGAACTGGCTGAAGCGAGCATCTGACCGTCCCGGCTGAAGTCCACATCCCAAATGACACCGCTGTGTCCGTGCAGGACTTTCGAGAAAGGGTTTGTCGGGTTCCAGAGTCGAACGGTATTGTCGTCGCTGACGGAGACAGCGATTTGAGTGTTGGGAATAAAGATAACGCCGCGAATTCCAGATTGATGCCCTTTGAGGACTTTCAAAAGCGTCCCGTCCGGCTTCCAGAGGTTGATGGTTCCGTCTGCGCTGGCGGAAGCAATGACATCGCCTGTATCGCTGACGGCAATTTCCAACACTTCCGAACTGTGACCCCTGAGAGTAAGTAGGGGCAGTGCCCCCGTGCCTGCCCCTCCGTCGAGTTGCCAGATTTTAACCGTGTTGTCAGCGCTGGCAGAGAGAATAGCGAGACGTTTTGTGCCGTCAGTGTCTGCGAGGAAGGCGAACTTAACGTCCCAAACGGCAGCCGCGTGCCCTTCCAGAGTTCTCACTCCTTTGCCGTCCTTGGTCCAGACCTTGACCGTACCGTCGGTGCTGCTAGAGGCGAGCAGGTTTCCATCCGAACTGAAGGCAAGACCCCAAACCCCACCTTGATGTCCGCTTAGGGTCTCCAGCAGTTTGCCCTTAAAGTCCCACAGGCGAATCGTGCTGTCTTCGCTGGCAGTGGCAATGCGATCGCCGCCCGGACTGACGGCAATGTCCCATATCGCAGCGCTGTGTCCCTGAAAGGTTTTGAGGAGCTTGCCGTCTCGATCCCACAGATAAATGCTGCCGCTGAGACTGGATGTGACCAGGCGCTGGCTGTCGGGACTGAATTTGAGCCCGAAGACAGCAGCCGGGTGTTGCAGGTTGTGCAGCAGCGCACCGTCCCGCTGCCACAGCTTGACTGTTCGGTCGCCGCCGCCGGTGGCGATGAGTTGGGCGTCTGGGCTGACATCAAGGCCCAGAACCACGCTGGAATGCCCCGTCAGGCGATTGAATTCTGCCGTTCCGTAGATGGCCTGTTGCAGCACTTGTCGAACTTGCGATCGCAACTGGGGGTCCGAATTAGGGAGGCCCTCAAGCCTGCGTCTGGCTTTGATGGCAGTGAGGAGGGCGTCTAATCGCTGTTGGGAGGCGAATTGCCCTGTGGAGGAGATGCTGAGGGCTTGAACTTCGCTGGTGGCGGCGCGGTAATATTGCCAGAGGGCAAAAATGGCGGATGCGATCGCAGCTATCAGCAACCCGCTCAACGCTGCAATAAACTTGCGCTGTCGCTGTGCTGTCTTTCTTTCATAAGCTACGCGCTTGCGTTCTTCTACCAGTCGTGCTTCGACTTCTTTTACTCGTTCTGCTTCCAGTGCTTGCTGCATTTCCAACTTGTCTAATTCACCAGAAGCGGCTAAAAACTGATAGTCCAAATCGCTCAAACTTTTACCTTGCGCCCAGGATTGAGCGTCTTTCAGCGCTTGTCCGCGCAACAGTCGCGATTCGTCTTGTTGTTTGGAAGCGATCCAAGCATCAAATAGTTGGGAGTAAGGGCGCAGTTGCCCTAAGTGTTTTTCTACCCATTCGAGATTAAATACTTCTTGATAAATTCTGTTTTTTACCTGCAAATACCCATGTTTTTTTACCACTAAACCCGATAGCAATAGTTCGATTTGATCTCGGCTGTCATCGGTTGGGACGGGCGGGCACGGGGGCATCGCCCCTACGCTTTGTAAAATTTGCTGATAAATACCTAGCAATCTGCCGGCACGTTGTTCGTTGCGAAGGATGCGATCGCGGATTGTCTTTAAATGCTCAGGCTCATCTTGCGATTCCCATTGATTGATGATGTTTTCTCTCACCACCGATTCCACAAAAAATTCCTCGGTTCCCGGTGGTATTTTTAAATCACCCCTGTGGGCTGACCCCGCCATTTTTACTACTAATTCACATAGTTTTTGCGTTAAAAAGGGCTGTCCTCCCGTCCAATCTAAGATTTCTTTGAGAACGGCCTGCGGATTGGCTATGACATTTTCTAACCCTTTCGCTAATGGTGGCGCTTCTTCTAAGCTAAATCCTGACAAATCGATCGCTTGTCCGATATTAAAAGGTGTCCGATTTTTATCGGCGATTAAATCGCTGGGTGTAGCTACTCCGAAAATTGCGAAAGTAATGCGGGTATATTCGGGATTGATAGCTCGTTGATTGTAGCAGAAACGAATCAAGGCGAAAAAATCATCTACCGGAAAATCTAAACTTAAAATACTATCAATCTCATCGACAAATATAAAAATTCGATTTTCCGCAAATCCGGTCAATAAAATATCTTCAATAAATTGACTCAATCTTTGCAGGAGAGAAACTTCTTCTTGTTCTTGCCACCAAGTTTTTAAATTAACTTGTCCTAATAAATTAAAGCTGCGCCACAAATCGCCAACGATTCCTTTGTACCATTGTAAAGGAGTAATGTTTTCGCTGCCGATGCGGGTCATGTCGATCGTGCTGCACTGAAACCCTTCGGCTTGCAGTCGGTGCAGGGTGCGAACGAGAAGGGAAGATTTGCCCATTTGCCGGGAATTGAGAACGTAGCAAAACTCGCCTCGTTTTAAGGCATCATAAAGTTCGATATCTGCTTGTCGTTGGACATAGGTAGGCGCATCAGTTGTGAGACTGCCACCAATTTGGTAAGAGTAATCTTTCATAATTGATATTTAATTGTTTGGGATAATTTAACGATCGCCCACTCGATCGCACAAATGTCTATCTTCCTCCTTCACATCGGCACTTGTTCGCAGATAATCCCGCACGCGATCGCAAGCATAAGCCAGTTCATCTAGTTTGAGAATGCGCTCCACATCCCATAAAATCACAGTACGATCGTCCCCAACAGAAGCAATTTGTTTGCCATCGGGACTAAACGCCACCCCCCAAACGTTCCCTTCATGTCCGGTTAGCGTCGTTATTTCTGTACCGTCAGTTTTCCAAAGTTTGAGTGCGCCAGTTGAGCCTCCCCCCACCAGCATTTGACCGTCAGGACTGAAATCAACTGCCATCATGCCTCTAGTATTTCCCTTGAGGGTTTTGAGCAACGTGCCATCGATCGTCCAGAGTTTAATCGTGTCATCCCTGCTGGCAGTTGCCAAAGTGCGATCGTCGGGACTGATGGCAACTTCCCAAATCGGGCTGCGATGACCCTCTAGAGTCTTGGAAAACCTACCGTCAAGACTCCACAACCGAGCAGTGCTGTCGCTACTAGCTGAAAGCAGCCTCTGTCCGTCAGGGGTAAAGTCCACATCGTAAACCCTAGCCCGATGCCCTGTGAAAGTTCGTAGGGGCGGTGCCCCCGTACCCGCCCTGCCGTCCAGCTTCCACAGTTTCACGGTTTTATCGTTGCTAGCAGAAGCCAGCAGCCGACCGTCTGGACTGACGGAGACATCCCACACTCCCGCCCCATGTCCTGTAATGGTTTTCAGCAGCGTCCCGTCGAACTGCCAGAATTGAATCGTTTTATCTTCACTGGCGGTAGCAAGGATGGGTGTATTAGCAGGATTGGCAAAGCTGGCACCAGAGAGGAAAGCAACGGAGCGAACGGCAGTCTTATTTCCGGCAAAAGACTTCAGCAACGTGCCGTCTCGCGCCCACAGTTTGAAACTGCCATCCGTACTGGCTGAAGCTAGCATCTGACCGTCCGGACTGAAATCCACATCCCAAATCGTGCCGCCATGTCCGTAAAGGACTTTCGAGAAGGGGTTGGTCGGATTCCAAAGTCGGGCGGTATTGTCGTCGCTAGCGGAGACAACCATTTGACTGTTGGGAATAAAGGTAACGCCTCGAATTCCAGATTGATGACCTTTGAGGACTTTTAACAGCGTCCCGTCCGGTTTCCAGAGGTTGATGGTTCCGTCTGCGCTGGCGGAAGCAATGACATCGCCTGCTGTGCTGACGGCGACTTCAAACACTTCCGCACTTTTACCGCTAAGAGTTCGCAGCAGGGTTCCGTCGGGTTGCCAGAGTTTGACATTGTTGTCAGCGCTGGCAGAGATGATGGCGGGACGCTTGGTGCCGCTATTGTCTGCAAGTAAAGCGAACTCAACGTCCCAAACGGTCGCGCTGTGACCTTCCAGGGT
Organism: Microcoleus sp. F10-B2; assembly: GCF_036704965.1. Lineage (NCBI taxonomy): Bacteria > Bacillati > Cyanobacteriota > Cyanophyceae > Oscillatoriales > Microcoleaceae > Microcoleus > Microcoleus sp. F10-B2. Next base: position 21,134 of record NZ_JAUBTB010000033.1, read on the forward strand.
TCTCACCAGTTTGCCGTCTAGAGTCCAGACCTTGACCGTATTGTCTGTGCTGCTAGAGGCGAGCAAGTTTCCATCCGGGCTAAAGGCAACACCCCAAACAGCACCTTGATGTCCGCTGAGGGTTTTGAGCAGTTTGCCATCGACACTCCACAGCCGAATGGTGCTGTCTTCGCTGGCAGAGGCGATGCGTTGACCGTCTGGACTCACGGCGATCGCCCAGATCGCAGCGCTGTGTCCCTGAAAGGTTTTGAGCAGCTTGCCTTCCCGACTCCACAGATAAATGTTGCCGTCTACGCTGGATGTTACCAGGCGCTGACTGTCGGGAGTAAAACGGAGGGCGTAGACGCTGCTGATCGTGTGCTCGAGAGTGTGCAGCAAGGTGCCATCCCGTTGCCAAAGCTTGGCTGTTTGGTCGCCGCCTCCAGTGGCGATGAGTTGACTGTCTGGGCTGACATCAACTGCCAGAACCGGGCTGGAATGCCCCAGCAGGCGATTGAATTCTGCCGTCCCGTAGATGGCCTGTTGCAGCACTTGTCCAACTTGCGATCGCAACTGGGGGCCCGAATTCGCGAGAGTGTCGAGCCTGCGTCTGGCTTTGATGGCGCTCGCGAGGGCGTCCAATCGCTGTTGGGAGGCGAATTGTCCGGAGGATGAGGAGGTAAGGGCTTGAATTTCGCTGGTGACGGCGTGATGGTACTGCCAGAGGGCGAGAATGCTGGAGGCGATCGCAACTATCAGCGCTGCACTCAACGCCCCAATAAACCTCCTCTGTCGCTTCGCTGTCTGTCCCTGTAAATCTAACCGCTTGCGTTCCTCTGCCAGTCGCGCTTCGACTTCTTTAACTCGTTCTGCTTCCAGCGCTTGCTGTACTTCCAGCCTGTCTAATTCTTGAGAAGTCGCTAAAAATTGATAATCCAAATCGCTCAAACTTTTTCCCTGAGCCCAGTAGGAAGCGTCTTTGAGGGATTGTCCCCGCAACAGTCGCGATTCATCCTGTTGTTGAGAAGCGATCCAAGCGTTGAAAGCTTGGGAGTAAGGACGCAGTTGCTCTAACTGTTTTTCTACCCATTGTAGGTTAAACACTGCTTGATAAATCGGGTTTCTGACCTTCAACAAACCTTGTTGTTTCACTACCAAACCTGATAGCAGCAGTTCGATCTGCTCTCGACTATCATCCGCTTCAATTTCACCCCCCTGCAACAGTTGTTGATAGATGCCTAAGCTACGTGCAGTGCGTTGTTCGTTCCAAAGCAGGCGATCGCGGATTGTCTTTAAATGCTCTGGCTCGTCTTGCGATTCCCATTTATTGATGATGTTTTCTATCACCACCGATTCTACAAAAAATCCCTCTGTTCCCGGTGGAATTTTTAAACTTTTGCTGCGTGAATTTCCTGCAATTTTTACCACTAATTCACATATTTTTTGAGTTAATAATGGCTGCCCTTCCGTCCAAACTAAGATTTCTTTGAGAACTGCTTGCGGATTAGTTACTACATTTTCTAATCCTGTCGCTAGAGGCTGTGCTTCCGCTAAGTTAAATCCTGGCAAATCGATCGCTCGTCCGAGATTAAAAGGAGTTCTTGTTTTATCGGCAATTAAATCGCTGGGTGTCGCTACTCCGAAAAGTGCAAAGGTAATCCGGTTATATTCGGGATTGATGGCTCTTTGGTTGTAACAATACCGAACCAAAGCGAAAAAGTCATCGACGGGGAAATTTAAACTTAAAATGCTGTCAATTTCATCAACAAATATAAAGATTCGCTGTGTCGAAAATTTAACTAATAAGATATCTTCGATAAATTGACTCAATCTTTGCAGGAGAGAAATTTCTTCTTGTTCTTGCCACCAAGTTTTTAAATTAACTTTTCCTAATAAATTGAAGCTGCGCCATAAATCCGCAACAATTCCTTTGTACCATTGTAAAGGAGTAATGTTTTCGCTGCCGATGCGGGTCATGTCGATCGTGCTGCATTGAAAACCTTCTGCTTGCAGTCGGTGCAGGGTGCGGACTAAGAGAGAAGACTTGCCCATTTGCCGCGAATTTAGGACGTAACAAAATTCGCCAGCTTTTAAGGCTTCATAAAGTTCGGAATCGGCTTGTCGCACTACGTATGTAGGCGCATCACTGGCGAGACTGCCACCAATTTGGTATGTTACCTGGGTCATGCAGTTTATGGGTGGGTTTAAAGGGGAAAGTTTATAAAAAGAGGCAGTCTGAGCGTTAATTTTTGTCACCATTCCTGCTTAATTATCATCCATCCTTAAAATTTACGTTTTCCGAAGAGTTTGTTTAAAAATAATATTATTGACAAAGTAACGACTGGAAGTTATTTTACAATATAGATAGCCTAATGTTGTAAATTTATATTAACATTGAAATTAACAGCAAACAAGGAGAATCAATATGCTCGTTCAAGAACAACCTGCCCAGTCTAAACAAATGACCCTAGACGAGTTTCTGGACTGGTATCCAGAGGGTCAAGGTCGCTTTGAACTACATGATGGAGCAGTTATCGAAATGCAAGCAACAGGAACTCACGAACAAGTAGGGGGCTTTCTCGCCCTCAAAGTAGGCGTTCAGATTGAACGTTTTGCTTTGCCATATTTCATTCCCCGCCAAGGAATTATTAAGGCTATTGATTCTGATAAGTCTGGCTACAGCCCAGATGTGATGGTGTTAGATTGGCAGGGAATTGAAACGGAACCGATGTGGAAAAAGCGCTCGACTATTACCCGAGGTGAAACTATCCGTTTAGTCATCGAAATCGCGAGTACGAATTGGCAAGATGACTACTTAATAAAGTTAGCAGAATATGAAAAATTGGCAATTCCTGAATACTGGATTGTCGATTATTTGGGGTTGGGGGGCAGAAGATATATTGGCAACCCCAAACAACCAACTATTTCCGTTTATCAGTTAGTTGATGGTGAGTATGTACTTAATCAGTTTAGAGGTGATGATGTGGTGCGATCGCTTGCTTTCCCAGATTTAAACTTAACGGCAGAACAGATTTTTCAGGTGGGGCAATAACTAAATAAAGTTTTGCGAACCAAAATACAGGCGGTACAACTCACAGCTTAGCGTACAGCGGTTGTTATCGAGATGAATCAGCCCTATACTAACTAATTTAGAAGCTACTACCGGATCTAATTCCACACCACACTCCGATTTTACCACTTGTTGAAGTGCAACCGCAAGTTCTGGATACTCTTGCAATGTTGCCCAAAAACTCCGCAAGTAATCTTTATAAATTCCTCCTATTGTAGGAGCTTCTTGTAGTAGCAGATCTAGCGTTACAGTGTGTTGACAGAGGTGGTAAAGAGCTAGCCGCACCAGATAAGGATGTCCCCCCACCATTGCCATCAGTCGCTGGGCATTGGGGCTATCTGTCCAATCCAGTCCGTGACGCTGCGCTAAAGTAAGTATCTGCTCTTCTGTAAAATAGGGCAATTGCAGCGGCAAACCGACATTAAAAGGCGATTCAGTGAGCTTTAAAGGAATATAAATTTCTGTGGAGTGAAGAACTATTAACCGCAGTTTTCCGAAAGTTTCAATCCGCTTTGCTTCTTCATGCCAGCTTCGCAGCAGCGGCAAAAATTCTCGGGCAATTTTTGGATACTCGAAAAGCCTATTGACTTCATTTAAAGCTAAGACAAGGGGGCTACTTATTTCTCTTAATACATATTGTTGCAAATAGATGATGCAGCTTACTTTGCTACCCATATCTTCATCCCAATAATCATCTAGTAGAGGTGGCAATTCTAGGTGACGGCTGATGTTGGCACAGAACCACCGTAAAAATTTATCCAGGTCGTATAAAACAGCTTCTTCGGCTTGCTGAAAATCCAAACTTACAGTGCGATAGCCAAGAGAATTAGCGCGCTCTAAAATCCTTAGCAGAAGGGAACTTTTTCCCATCTTCCTGGGAGCTTTAATCCGCAGAACACTTCCAGGTTTGGCAATCTCTCGATACGCGAGTTCTTCAATTAGTGGGTGATGGATATAAAATGGCGAACCGAGGGGCACGGGAGAGCCGGGAAATTCTAAAGGTGTTGCTAGGCATTGCCTGCGGGTGAATTCTTGAATTAATTCTTGTTCCTCAGCAGTCAGGGAACGCGATTCTAGAGAGGATCTAAAATTTGATTTATTAATAGATGTCTGCAAGATTTCAGAGAGACTTTGCCACAAGCACGAGGCGATGTTTCTCAGGTAATGCTCTCCGTAATGAGAGGTAGATGCGATACTTGTATAAGTTTTTCCTTCCCAAACTTGGCGGAGTATAATTTCTTGTACTGGATATAAATCTTTTTGTAATCGGGCACGAGTTAGCTGTAGTATCTCATCTATCGTCATAACTTGCAATTACCTTATAAGTGTATCGTTGATATTATCACTTTTGATCCTGTAAAGCTGAGTTTGTGTCAACTTAGAGTTAAACTTCCCATCGGGAGTATCTCAATGAAAGCAGTTAAGCTAGAAATTGGAGTTTTAAGGCCCGAGGCCCGAGGCTGCGGGGAAAGAGGAAGAAGGAAGGAGCCAGAAGAAGTGTTTTTACAAATATGAGATGCTCCCCTTCCCATCAGGCAGGAATTGAACCCCTTCCTCACAGCTTTAGTCCTCTGAATAAAACTATAAATTAGGACTTTTAAACTCATTAGTCCTCTTCGCTGCGGACTTTAGCTGTTAGCAAGAGACTTAAGTCTCTGGCAGCTTTTGGCTTAAGTTTAGATGTATGAAGAGTGAAGCCAGCTCTACAGGTTTTTGAGAAGGGTTCTCTTGGTTAAGTGAAATCCGTGATATCCCTTAAATCTTTTGCTTGCCGCGTTGCCTCAAGGGTAACTGAGTGCTCTAACCGAATTTCAAGAGCCGCTGGCGCCCCTAGCTGAAAGGTAGCCCCGCTCAGTTATTCTCGCTCGTTAGTCAAAATGTCATGTAGGTGTCACAGTTGCTCGTGAAGCCACCATGAAAAATGTGACAGTTGACATTGCTAAAGCTTAGTCAATGGGTGCTAATCTTATTAAAAGTATTTTTACATCCTTGCATCTGTTCATCACAAGTGTTAATTCCAACAGCCTTATTCTTTTTTTGTGGTATAACAATTTTTAAGCCTGCTATAATAGCAGGCTTAAAAATTATAGCACATAATAGTGTTGATTAGATGCAAATGGTTTCTAAAATGTTTTCAAATTATTTTATTCCTCACGGTCATTGCTATTTGTGGAAGCCGGGATTAGTGGGGCTGCACATTGTGTCGGACGCTGCGATCGCCGTCGCTTATTTTTTGATACCCCTGACGCTGATTTATATTGTCCAGAAGCGGAAAGACGTGCCTTTTGACTGGGTTTTCATGTTGTTTGGCTCTTTTATTATCTGCTGCGGGATTACTCATATTATGGAAATATGGACGCTGTGGCATCCTAATTATTGGTTTTCGGGTTTTCTTAAAGGGATTACAGCGCTGATTTCGCTATGTACAGCAGCAGTGCTGGTGGAACTAATTCCAAAAATCTTGGCGATCCCCAGTCCCGATCAATTGGCGGTGGCAAATTTGGCTTTACAAAATGAGATTGGCGATCGCAAGCAAGCTCAGGAAGCACTCTCGCAATTAATGCTAGAATTGGAAAAACGGGTGATGGAGAGAACGGTGGCTTTAGAATTAACCAATGAACTTTTGCAACAAGAAAATCGCGATCGCTCTTTGGCTGAAAATTCATTGCGGCACTCTGAATCTCAACTGCTTGAACGAACTGAGCAGCTAGAGAACACTCTGCAACAACTCAAAGACGCCCAAACTCAACTCGTGCAAACTGAAAAAATGTCTTCTTTGGGGCAAATGGTAGCTGGGGTTGCTCACGAAATCAATAACCCTGTTAACTTCATTTATGGCAATCTGATTCCGGCTGAGGAATATATTAAAGATATTTTGGGATTGATTAAGGCTTATCAAGTTTATTACCCCACTCCGGCGCCGGAAATTGCAGACAAGATTCACACTATAGAACTCGATTTTATTTTAGAAGACTTGCAAAAACTTTTTGGTTCGATGAAAATAGGAGCAGAGCGGATTAGGGAGATTGTTAAATCTTTACGCACATTCTCCCGTTTAGACGAAGCCGATATGAAAAATATAAATATCCATGAAGGTATCGACAGCACTTTAATGATTTTGCAGCATCGCTTGAAAGAACAAACAAACCGTCCGCCGATCCAAGTGATTAAAGATTATGGAGAGTTGCCACTATTGGAATGCTATGCTGGACAGCTTAACCAAGTATTTATGAACATTTTTTCTAATGCTATTGATGCTTTAGAACAGATGGCGGCGCAGGGGCGTTACACCAAAGGCTATTGGGAAAATAATTTGCCCGATCGCTTACAAAACACCCATTGCCAACTGCTAAAAATTCGCATCCGCACGCTTTTAGTTGATGGCAAGTGGGTGCAGATTCGCATTGCTGATAATGGCACTGGCATAGATGCTGAGACGATCGCTAAAATTTACGATCCGTTTTATACGACGAAACCCACCGGTTACGGTACCGGGCTGGGTTTGGCGATTTCTTATCAAATTATTCAAACCCATGAAGGTTATTTGCGCTGCACTTCCGAGGTTGGGAGAGGTACTGAGTTTATTATTGAAATTCCTTTGCGATCGCAACTTTGCAATCGCAAGTTGTTGGCCGAGAAGCAAGCTGTGATGAAGAAGTTTGGTTGAGGCGGCAATAACTCATTCCGAATTAGGCTACAAATTTCGATACCTTTCACTTTTTTGCCTAACTTAGGCAGGATCGAATATATATTATTTACCCAAAGGAATATTATGTGGGAATTCCTCAAAAATATCTTTTCCCCAACTCAGTATATGCCTCACGGTCATTGCTATCTCTGGCAAACGCCTTTAGTGTGGCTGCACGTAACGGGCGACTTTTTAATTGCGATCGCCTACTATTCAATTCCGGCGACGCTAATTTATTTTATCTTCAAACGGCGCGATATCCCTTTTTTAGGAATATTTGCTTTATTTAGTGCATTTATTATTCTCTGCGGCACGGGTCACTTGCTAGAAATTTGGACTTTGTGGCATTCCGCTTATTGGCTGTCGGGGATTGAGAAAGCACTTACTGCACTGGTTTCCTGCTTCACGGCGGGACAGATGGTAACATTATTACCGCAGTTTTTAGGTTTAAAAACCCCGCAACAATTAGAGGCTATAAATCGCAAGTTGCAGATTGAAATTGCTGTGCGTCAAGATGCAGAATTAGCGTTGCGCCACGCTTATGATGACTTAGAAAATAAAGTCCAAGAGCGCACCGTACAGTTGACAGAAATTAACGCTTATTTAGAAGCAGAAATTCGAGTAAGAATAGCCGCTGAATCCGCTTTGCGCGAACGAGAAAATCGGTTAACAGAACAACAAAATGGTTTGCTAGAATTAGCAAAAAACTCTAGTATCTATGAGGGAAATATCAGCGAGGCGTTGAGAGAGATTACGCAAATGGCAACCCGTACTTTGAATGTTGAGCGGGGAAGTATTTGGTTTTATCAAGAAGATAAATCCGCAATCTGCTGTGCCGACCTCTACGAACTGACCCCCAATCAACACAGTGAGGGTGCAGAACTGAAAGTTGCTGACTATCCTAGCTATTTCCAAGCTTTGAATACAGAACAGGTACTCGCAGCGGTTGATGCCAAAACCGATCCGCGCACCCGAGAATTTAGAGAATCTTATTTCACGCCTTTAAACATCTCGTCGATGCTAGATGTTCCTATTACCCATCAAGGACAAATTGCTGGTGTAATTTGTTTAGAACATCAGGGAACGAGGAGGAATTGGACGCTCGACGAACAAAGCTTCGCTAGCTATTTGGCACAGCTCGCAGCTTTAGTAATGGAAGCTCGCGATCGCAAGCAAGCCGAGTTAACATTGCGATCTGTTACCGAACGCTTGCAATATTTGCTGGCGACTACCCCGGCGGTGATTTTTAGCTGCCAATTAGGAGGAAATTATGACGTAACATTTGTCAGCGAGAATATTTTTTCAATGATGGGTTACGAAGCGAGAGAATTTGTTGATGGTTCCCTTGATTGGCATAGCCTCGTTCACCCCCAAGATCGAGAGCTTGTTGATACTTCATTCGCTCAGATATTGGAAAAAGAATTTATTTCCTACGAATACCGAGAACGGCACAAAGACGGTAGTTATCGCTGGATATACGATGAGGTTAAGTTGGTCAAAGATGCTGCTGGCATACCTGTGGAGTGCGTTGGTTATGGAGTGGATATTACTGCTCGCAAACAGGCGGAACTAGCCTTGCAGCAGCAACTAAAAAGGGAGCGGCTAGTTAATTCCATCCAAGAGCGGATTCGTTCTTCTCTTAACCTAGAAGAAGTGATGACAATGGCTGTGGAAGAAATTCGCCAGTTTTTGTCAACTGACAGGACAGTTATTTACCGCTTTAATCCTGATTGGAGTGGATTTATCGCTGTTGAGTCAGTAGCAGCCGATACGATGCCAATTTTGGGAATTGATATTAGCGATCCTTGTTTTCAGGAACACTACGTCTCTGTTTACAAGAAGGGACACCTTAGCGCGATCGACGATATTTATACGGCAGGTATTTCAGAGTGCCATGTGAATTTACTGAGCCAGTTTGAAATTAAAGCTAACCTCGTGGTTCCGATTTTGCAAGGTAAAAATTTATGGGGCCTACTCATTGCTCATCACTGCCGCAGTCCAAGGCATTGGAACTCTTCTGAGATAGAATCTCTCAAGCAAATTTCCGTGCAGCTAGGAATTGCCATCCAGCAATCCACCCTTTTTGAACAAGCCAAAACAGAAATTGCGGAACGTAAATTAGCAGAAATAGCATTACAAAAAGCTGTCGTAGCTGCTGATACAGCTAACCGCGCAAAGAGCGAATTTCTTTCTTCTATGAGCCACGAACTGCGGACTCCCCTGAATGCCATTCTGGGATTTAGTCAGGTGATGGTGCGCGATTCATCTCTTAACAATCAACACCAGCAGCACCTCGAAATAATTAATCGCGCCGGCGAACACTTGCTTTCGCTAATTAATGACATTTTGGAAATGTGCAAAATTGAAGCGGGCAGAAGTCAGCTTAATGAAAGCAGTTTTAATTTAATGCACCTGCTAGAAACCTTAAGAGAAATGTTTCGATTAAAAGCTAAATCTAAGAAATTGCAGCTAAATTTTGAAGTGGTTGACGGCGTACCACACTTTGTTAATGGAGATGAAGGTAAATTGCGCCAAATTTTGATTAATCTTGTCGGAAATGCAATCAAGTTTACAGAGACGGGTAGCGTTACGTTGCAAGTGAAAAAGAAGGTAGAAGAAAGTTTGGCAGTTGAAACTGGAACTACACAAACAAAACCCGCCTGCGCAGATTCTGAACAGTCGGAAAGCTGGGCGATGGAAAGCGCAGCTATACAAACAAAACTCGCCCGCGCTGGTTCTAATCAGTCCTCGCAGGCGGACTTTGATTGTGTAGACGCAAATGACATTCACCCGGTATTTGTACGCCTTCAATTTCAAATTGAAGATACCGGCCCGGGCATTGACGCAGAAGAGATAAATAAGTTATTTGAACCATTCGAGCAAACACAAACAGGTCGTAAATCTCAACAGGGGACTGGGTTAGGTTTACCAATTAGTCGCAAGTTTGTACAAATGATGGGAGGAGATATTACTGTCAGCAGTACACCTGATGTGGGAAGTAAGTTTGCATTTGATATTGAAATGAGGCTGCCCGAACCCACCGAGATTAAAATGCTTAAACCGCAGAAAAAAGTAATTGGTTTAGCACCTAATCAACCAGAATACCGGATTTTGGTGGTTGACGATCGGGCGGATAACTGTCTAGTCATAGAGAGATTATTATCACCACTAGGCATCCTCGTCAGAGAAGCTAAAAATGGTCAAGAAGCTATTGCTGTATGGGAGGAGTGGAAACCGCACCTGATCTGGATGGATATGCAGATGCCTGTCATGAATGGCTATGAAGCTACCAGAAAAATTAAAGCTCATCCTCTCGGAAAAAAAACTGTAATAGTTGCTCTTACTGCTAGCGCTTTTGAAGAGGAGCGAAAAACTATTTTAGCAGCAGGCTGTGATGATTTCATGCGTAAACCCTTCGATGCAAATATATTATTTGCGAAATTGGAAGAACTTTTAGGAGTGCGCTACATTTACGAGGAATCTGTTGAAGCAGAACTCGAAAATAAAAATGAAATTAGCCGACTGACCAGCAATCAATCGGTAGAATCACAACTCGGTAAAATGCCTCTTGAGTGGGTGGAGAAGATATCTCATGCTGCTCATGAATGTTGCGACGATAAAATTATTACTTTAATTGAGGAAATGCCTAAAGAATTTGCTTTGTCCGCACAAGTTTTAGCTAATTTAGTCCATGATTTCCTATTTGACGATATTATAGAGCTAGCGAAATTGGCAGTTACTGGCAGGTGAACATACCAGTTTCAAGCTAATTACAATTTAGGAAGATTTCATATTTCAAACAAACCTAAAATTAACCCCCTAATACCTCTAGCAGCCCTCTATTTTGAGGAAAAAAAAGCGGAGTTTATACAGTTTAATTTTGACAGTAATTATTAAGCGTCAATATTTTTGATTGAATAATAAAACCGTGAGCGATCGCATGGACAGCAATTTATTTCCTATAATTCAAGCCAACATTTTAGTAGTTGATGATAAGCCAGATAATGTACGGCTTTTATCTAAAATCTTGACCGAACAAGGGTATCAGGTTCGTAAAGCGCTGAACGGGCAAAGGGCCCTCGCTACAGTGCTGGAGTTTCCCCCCACTCTAATTCTGCTGGACGTGATGATGCCTGAGATGAATGGATATGAGGTGTGTGCACAGTTGAAAGCTTCACCAAAAACCAGTTCAATTCCAGTGATTTTCTTAAGCGCCTTAGATGATGTTGTAGATAAGGTAAAAGCCTTTGATATGGGAGCAGTTGACTATATTACGAAACCTTTTCAAGATAAAGAAGTATTGGCACGAGTGGCAAATCAGTTAACAATTCAAAGTCAACAAAAGCTACTTCAAGAGCAAACCAAGCAATTAGAAGAAGTTGTCGGACGTTTGCAAAACGAAATTAAAGAGCGGCAGGGGGTGGAGTTAGCTTTACGCCTTGCTCAAAAAAAGTCGGATCATTTATTGCTAAATATTTTACCAGAAGCGATTGTTGAAAAATTGAAAAAAGGCGAGGGTGCTGCTGCCGAGAGGTTTGAGTCAGCAACAGTTTTATTTGCCGATATTGTTGGTTTTACGTCTCTTTCTACCAGAAATTCACCTCTAGAATTGGTGAATTTTCTCAACCAGATTTTTTCAAAGTTTGACCAACTAACTGAAAAACACGGTTTGGAGAAAATTAAAACGAGTGGGGATGCTTACATGGTAGCAGGGGGGTTGCCAGTGTCGAGGGCAGATCATGCAGAAGCGATCGCGGATATGGCGTTGGATATGCAGGAAGCGATCGCTTATTTTCTAACTGACACGGGCGAACCCTTCCAAATTAGGATTGGCATTAATACAGGACCAGTAGTTGCTGGCGTAATTGGCACTAAAAAATTCATCTATGATTTGTGGGGAGATACTGTTAATGTTGCTTCCCGGATGGAATCTCAAGGATTACCGGGGTATATTCAAGTTACTACTGCTATTTACGAGCAGTTAAAAGATCGTTATTTATTTGAGGAAAGAGGCCCGATCGCGGTTAAAGGTAAAGGAGAAATGACGGTCTATTGGCTGAAGGCTAAAAATGTTAGGTCAAGCTAAGTAGAACGGCGTAAATATTTGTAGTTGGAATGAGGCAGGAGGCAGCTATGCTGAAGGCAGGAGGGAAGAGGGTTTCAGCCTCATTTATTTTTCTTAACACAGTTGTGTTTTTTCCCACAGACTTACTTAATTGGTAAGCGATCGATCGCTCTCCTTAAAAAATGAAAATTATTTGCACTTTTACTGTTAAATTATCGCGTAGAATCTCTATTTGGCTGATGAATTCTCGAAAGTAAAACCTGCGTTCCGATTCTGACAAATCGAGCCAAAATTGGGGAAGCGAAACTGTTTGAACCGTTTCTCGCAAATTCACTGGGGGCAGTTGTGCGAGTTTGGTTTGCATTTCGGCAATTTCGGTGCGGATTTTGTAGGCTCTCAATTCAGCAGTTTCTGTGTCTAAAATGCCGCTTTCAATCATGGCTGGCAGTTGCTCTAGGATTTCTTGTTTGGAGCCGATCGCCCTGCCAATTCCTGCTTTAATTCCATTCATGTCAGGCATTTGCAGCCCAGCGACAGCCTGCGGTAAATCCTCGCAGATTCTTTTGATAGTTAATTGCAATATTTCTTCGTAAGAAAGACCGCTGCATTTAGGCTGTTTTGGACAGTTAATCGGTCGCAAATAAAGGTATTCTTTGTCTTTGCGGTAGGAGGTAACTTTTGCTACTGTCATGGGCGATCGGCATTCGGAACAAATTGCTAAACCTGCAAGGGAACGGGGGGCGCTGGCGGCGCGGGGAGAAAGTTGGCGGTTGCGGCGCAGCAATCGGTCTACTTGGGCGGCTTCTTCTCTGGAAATAATCGGGACGTGGGTGTTAGAAATTACTTGACCGTTTTGATATTCCAAATCGCCTCGGTAGGCGGGATTTGTCAGCCAGCGGCGACCTGTGCTGACGGAGATTTTTTTGCTGTATTTCTTTGCTAAATAGCGCACGGAACCGCGCAAAGAACCGTAGATGAGAAAGTGTTCAAAAAAGTCTTTGACGGCGGGGGCGGCCACACGATCGATCGTGTAGCGCTCTTTGCCGCGCCGATAGCCGTACGGAGCTTTGCCCGGTGGAATCCGCGATTTGATGCGGTTGCGGGCGTGTCCTTTGCGGATGCTGCGGCTGTGTTGGCTGCGCTGGAGTTCTGCGAGGATTTGCAGCAAGTTTTTGCGGTTTCGCGGTTCTGTTTCTGCTTGGACGATGATTTCGACGCCGAGGGTTTCGAGTTGGGCCAGGTGCAGACACACTTGCTGCAATGTGTCGCCGAGTTCTTCAAAGCGCTGAATTAATAAGTATTTGACTGGTTCTGTTTGGCAGTCTTTGAGGAGTTGCTGGAGTTGTTGTCGCCCTCCTAAGTCTTGATATATTCGATCGACCTCTTGGCCCCAAATTTCCGGTGCGGGTGCTGCTTCGAGTAGCGGTTCGGTGTAAGAATAGGCGATGACTTTCATCTGTTACTCGCTGAGTTCGATGATGTTGCCGTCGGGATCTTGGGTAAATAATGCCGATCGACCTGACGCGCTCATTTGGAACGGGCAATTGTGGGCAATTAATTGTTGTTTGGCTGCCTCTAAGTTGGCCACAGAAAACGCTAGATGTCGGTTGCGTCCCCATTTGTCATTGTTTACGGCATCTGGTATAATTGTCGCAGCTAAAATTAGGTGGAGCTGGCAGTTGCCGATTTGATACCAGATTCCGGGAAATTTTAAGACTCGATCGATTTTTTGCAGTCCTAGTACGCTGCTGTAAAAGTGTTCGGATTTTTCCAGGTTGGAGATGAGTAGGGCGCTGTGTAGGGCTTGAGTAATTTGCATTTTTGTCGGGTATTTATTTTTTTATTTTAACCGCTGATGCAGGCAGATGAACGCCGAGTGGTTGATGTTTGTTCAGTTTTTGATATGATAACATTGTCAGTCGCTCTTAACCTATCTACTTTTATTAGCTAATTTAGCTGATGGGACATCAACTAAAAATCCGCTCGATAATATCTCTGATGTGACTTGAAAAGGACATCGCTCCGGCGAAGCAAGCGCTTCAAAAGTTTTTGATAAATATGATTTAGTAGCCGCAGAAATAGCACGAGTATGGGGAGACAGGCTCGAAGCTATCGATTTGTACGATCGCGCCATTGCTACTGCCCAAGAAAACCAATACCTTCAAGAATAAGCGCTCTTGTGCGAACTTACAGCTAAATTTTATCTGGAAGCAGGTAAAGATAAAATTACCCGCGTCTATCTAACTGACGCATACTACGCTTATACTAGCTGGGGAACTCAGGTAAAAATTCAGGATTTAGAACAAAAATATCCCCAGTTACTCGCCCCCATTACCGAACAAAAAACAACTTTTTATGCGGGATATACAATCAATATATACAATCGATAAAACTCTCGTCACAACCATCATTTCTACTGGCAATAATATTTCCTATATGCTGGGTTATGCAACAGTTATTAAAGCTTATAAAAAAGCCTTATTTCAATAAATCAACGTCGAAAAATTGCTATCAAGTTTGCTCTAAAATTTAATCAGAAATGCTGAAATGCACAATGCTATATCATTTTTAAAAAAGTGTAACTTATTGATTTTTGCTAATATTTAGAGGAGAGATGCTATTTGCCAAATATTCCACTTTTTCAAAGCCAAAGTCTTTCAATAACTGCCATCAAATACGTCTGGCGTACCAGGGAAAAACCTTGGTAAATAAACATATTGCTACTGACAATATCTTTGCTGCCGACTCCTACATTATTCAGAATCAACCTAAATTTGTATTGTCTACTCCTATTGTTAATCAACGTAAAGCCTTCGGTATTTTGTACTTAGAAAACAGTCTCGCCCCAGGTGCATTTACTGCTGAAAAATTGGAAATCTTAAAAAGACTATCTTCCCAAGCAGCTATTGCCCTCGAAAATGCTCTGCTTTATCAAACTCTAGAAGATAAAGTTGAAGAACGCACAGCCCAACTATCCCAAGCTAATCAGGCAATTTATCCCATCAACTAGCGCCTCAAAACAGAAATTTTTCGCATGATATCCGAACTCGATATCCTCAAAGAAATGCAGCAGTTAATTCTGCCGAAACCTGCGAAATTAGCAGCAATTACAGAGTTAGATAGGGAGCATCTCAATGAAAGCAGTTAAGCTAGAAATTGGAGTTTTAAGGCAGGAGGCAGTAGGCCCGAGGCTGCGGGGAAAGAGGAAGAAGGAAAGAGGAAGAAGGAAGGAGCCAGAAGAAGTGTTTTTACAAATATGAGATGCTCCCGTTAGATATTGCTATATTTATGGAACCAGCAGATGAAGTTGGTGGCGATTATTACGACGTATTTTGTACTGACGGAGTAGTTACACTCTGCATTGGTGATGTCACTGAACACGGAGTCAAGTGGCATTTTGATGGTGATGACTCAAGCGGCAGTTCGGACTTTTCAGGAAGTTAAATAACTATATCCAGTGCGCTTTGTAGATGCCATAAGCCGTACTCTTTATAAAATTATTCGGCGGATAAAATCGGACAAAAACCCGATCCTACCTCTCCTCACTTACCGAGACTCTAAAGTTAGTATTAGCGGTCAAAACGAGGAAACTCTCGCAGTCAGAAAATCCGGTCAAATTGAACGCATTGATATGATGAATTTAGAATTTATAATCGGCTTAGATGAGAATATTTCCGATTTGGTATGCCATGTTTTAGTAGACTTAGAGCCGGGGGACGGGGTGGTGCTGTACACCGATGGCATGGGAGCATCTCAGTTTTGCAGCCAAGCTAGAAATTGGAGTTTTGAGGCCCGAGGCTGCGGGGCAGGAGGCCCGAGGCTGCGAGGAAAGAGGCAGAAGGAAACAGGAAGAAGGAAGGAGCCAAAAGAAGTATTTTTACAAATATGAGATGCTCCCGATGGCATCCCCGAAGCTAGAAATATGCACAAAAAATTCTACGGTATCGAAAGACTATGTGAAGTGGTTTCTCAAAACTGGCATTTGAGCGCCGAACAAATCAAGCAAGCCGCCATCGATGATTTGCGATTTTTTTTTTGAGAACAAAAGGTATTTGATGACATTACTTTGCTAGTATTGAAGCAACAGGGACATATTGTGCATAATTTATGATTGACGGTCGTCAACCCGGTTTTTACGATCGAGCTTGGATTTAGTCGCCAAGCATTGAAGCAGCCACCGGATTTCTCGCTTCGCCCGTGTAAGTTGTAATAATTTACAGCGAGCGAGTAAAACAATTTTGCGATCCCGGATTCAGGAGTATACATTATGAAACCAAAACTAAATTTACCACATTCTAAATATCCAGAAGAACTCAAGACCCAGCTACAGGATTTGATGAAAAAACTTGAGGAAGTCGAAGATGAAAAAAATAGCTATGAAACTCTAGTAGAAATTATCACGCAACACTCCACGGATCTGGAAAACCAGATCCATCATAAAAATCGAGAGATGCAGACTTATATCGAGCAGGTTAAAAAGGTGATAGATGCAGCTATTGCTGTGAAAAACAACAAATTTGAACCCCAGATATTGTCAGAGGTAGCAGCGCGGAGTGATGCACTGGGAGAACTGGCACAGGTATTTTCGCATATGGTGCAAACGGTGAAAGCGCGGGAACAAGAATTAGAGAAACTTTTGCAGGCTTACGGACGTTTTGTTCCCGATGAATATCTCCAATTTCTCGGCAAGCAGAGTATGGTTGATTTCCAGCTTGGAGATCACGTCAGCAAAGAGATGGCAATTATGTTTTCCGATATGCGTTCGTTCACCACGATGGCGGAGCAAATGACTCCTCAAGAAAACTTTGACTTCATCAATAACTATTTACAGCAAATTAGTCCCGAAATTCGCAAGCACAACGGTTTTATTGTCAAGTATATAGGAGATGGAGTCATGGCAGTTTTTCCCGATGGAGTTGATGATGCTATTCAGGCAGGAATTGTGAAGTTGGAGCAGTTGCAAAAATACAATGAAAGCCGTAAAATAAATGGGGATATACCGCTGAAGATTGGCATTGGTATCCATGTGGGTGATACGATGGTTGGGATTATTGGAGACGCGAATCGGATGCAAGCAGATGCGCTCTCAGATCATGTCAATCTCACCGCTCGTCTGGAAGGTTTGACTAAGTATTATGGCGTATCTTTATTAATTTCTGGAGATGTGGTACAACGTTTGAGTCAACCCGAAAAGTATCATATCCGTTTTTTGGATCGGGCTATTGTCAAAGGAAGACAAGAAGCCATTACAGTTTGTGAGGTGGTAGATGTTGAAGTAGAACCAGTGCGATCGCTCAAAATTCAAACTTTGCCTATATTTGAGGAGGGACTCCAAGAATATTGTCAGGGAAATTTTGTTAAGGCTATAGTTTGTTTTGAACAGATAGTAGCCCTAAATCCAGATGACAAGCCCAGTCAACTTTATCTAAAACGCATCCAATCCCTGTTAGAAAATAGTATTCCTGCTAACTGGAACGGCGTGTGGAAATTCACCCAGAAGTGACATAAATACATCAATTGGAGGGATAAAAATCATGACATCTGGAAGCTTAAAAACTATGACACAAATCTTGGGAGACTTCATAGAAGAATTTCCTCCTGAACACGACTCCCTAGAACTTACATTTACCCCCAGTTCTCGTCCCATCAAGCAGCGCTGGCGCAATAACAGGCTTTCGGCTCATTTTGTAGCCGATTATTTGTCTAGTTTTCTACCGCTGGATGAAGAGGATGCTAACAGCGAACAACGGATTAAACAAAGCAAGGGAGCCGTGAGTTACGTCGCTAACGAACTGTTAGAAAATGCTATCAAATTCACCGATGATAATGATATTTATAAGGTGAAGTTTGGTATACACTTTATTGAAGATGTGGAGGTGATAGCAGTGATTTTTGCTACCAACTGTGCCAATTCAGAATCTGTCAATAAATTGCAGGCATTCATTAAAGAACTACTATCTTCCGACGACCCGAATGAACTATATTTACAGCAGCTTGAAAAAAATGCTGAAACAGAAAGTGAAACGTCGGGATTGGGATTACTAACGATGGTTAATGACTATTCAGCCAAGATAGGTTGGAGATTTGAGACAATACCAGACAGTCTTGATATCATGCTGGTGACGACGGTGGCTCAAATTATTGTCTAGTTTCTAGCATTTCCATGTTTACTCTTTTTGTGCAATCGCAATATTTTAGTCAGGAAACCAAAAAATAATGGGTATTCAAGAAATTAAAGGTGAAGATTACAGCATTAAGTACGATCGAGAATCGGTAACAGTGATTTTCCAAGGCGAACTCAGCCTGAGCGGACCAGCAGAGTATGCACCAATAGTCCAATTGTTAGATGAGGTCGCCAATCCCGAACCGCCTACTATTACTTTGAACCTAAAGAACTTGGAATTTGTTAATAGTTCTGGTATCAGTATGCTGTCTAAATTTGTCATAACCGTGCGGAAAAAGAAAATGATTCAACTTTTGGTGTTGGGTTCAAAGGATGTTCCCTGGCAACAAAAATCTCTCAAAAATTTAGAAAAGCTGTTGCCAACTTTAAAGCTAGAATTGGAGTAGGATATGTGTAAATTTTAACTGCGGTTAACACAGGCGGGACGCCCGTGCCACACACGGTTAACACAGGCGGGACGCCCGTGCCACACACGTAAATTGCTTAAGTTTGCTGGATCGGCAGTTCAATGATAAACTCGGTTCCCTTGGACGGTTCAGACTCGCACCTGAGCGTTCCTCCGTGATTTTCTACTAAGATTTTGTAGACAATAGACAATCCTAAACCAGTACCTTTACCGATTTCCTTGGTGGTGAAAAACTGCTCGAACATTCGTTCTTTGATCTGTGCTGTCATTCCCGACCCCGTGTCTGCAATCCGCACTCTCACGCGATCTGAACCCGCTAATTCTGTGCTGATATAAATTTTTAGCGCTGCATTGGGCTGATTTGCTGCTGCCTCGTCCAAAGCATCGATCGCGTTGCTAATTATATTCATAAATACTTGATTTAGCTGTCCGGCATAACACTCGACAGCGGGCAATTTTCCATAATTTTTAACTACTTGAATTTCGCGACGGTCTATTTGAGAATTGAGACGGTTTCGCAAAATTAACACGGTGCTGTCAATGCTGTCTTCCAAATCGCACAGCGTCATGTTACTGTTATCCGTTCGCGAAAAGTTGCCCATAGATTTTACAATTTCGCGAATGCGATCGGAACCAATTTGCATGGAAGACATAACTTTAGGCAAGTCTTCAACTAGAAAATCAAGATCCATCTCTTTGATTTGAGCTTGAATTTCTGGACAGGGATTGGGATAGTATTCTCGATAGAGATGCAGCAGGTGTAGTAAATCTTGAGTATAAATTTCGGCATGGCTCAAGTTGCCGTAAATAAAACTAACTGGATTATTAATTTCGTGGACGATACTAGCCATTAGCGCCCCCAGCGAAGACATTTTTTCGCTGTGGAGGAGTTGAGCTTGAGTTTGTTTGAGTTCGCAAAGTGCACGATCGAGCTGGGCGGCTTGAGCTTCCGCTTTCGCGGTAGCAGCACAACTTTCTTGATAAAGTTCAACCTGTTTGAGGTCGATTTCAAATTGTTCGATTTCGCTTTCTTGCTGGTATTGACTCACCACGGCATCGAAAGCTTCTAGCAAGTCGCCGCCCGCTGCTTCGACAATGTACAGCAGGTGGGGATTTTCCAGCCCGAGTTCGGAATCGGGAACTTGCACCAGTGCTTTAATTCGATCGATATATTCGCGGATTTGTTTGTCTAGATACAGCGGTGCCTCAAAATACATTGCCTTGAGGGTGGCTGAAGGGGGACTGCCTAAGTTGATGCTGCTGCCAATATTAATTAAGTCGCGGTGCGATTTTTCCATAAGCTCGATCGCCTCTAACAAATTTCCCCGCAGTTTGGCTTTTTCTACCCCATTCTGAGAACAAACTAACCTCATGCAAAAAAAAGCCGTGCGTTGGGAAAGCATTCGCTGACGGCCGCTGATATTAATTACCGCTGCACTAATTTTTCTGGCTGTCGTAATTTCTTCCAGATTAAAATAGTTCCTCATTGCCGCCATTGGTAATATCCCCGACTCAACTAAATGTCTGTAGCTCCTGCTGACACAAGATTTAAGAGCCATAATAAAAAATTGTACAAGACACTAAACAATATATTCTGTATTTCTTGCTAAATTAGTATACTAAAACACAATTATTTTCAAGTGGTAGCTTATCACAATTTTTATAATTCGGCTTGTTGCACAGTTTTTCTTAATTATTCAAAAATTTACAAATCAACTTCGCCATAAGTTCAGCTTGAGTTTGTGGAAATCCGTGAGCAGCATTGGGAATAATTGCTCACTCGGCTCCCGGTATCTCGTTAGCGTAGGTTTTACAGTGCGATAGAGGAATTGTTTCGTCACTATCTGCGGCGATGACTAAGGTAGGAATTTGCAATTTGTAAATTTCTTTTTCTACTGTATCAACTGCGTGTTCCTGCCGCATCGGGATCATTAAAAATGACCTTGCTACTGGTTGAGACATTAACTCCTTGCGCCACCCTGAAATTTGCTGCAATTTCTCACTTTTTCCCGCTAAACTAGCAAAAGGTTTTGCCAACTGCAAGACCCAATCCACGGCTGGGGTTTCCTACAACAGCGGCCCCAAAGCATCGTATTGACCGCAAAAACTATCGTCCCGAATTCCCGCTGGTGCTGCTAACACTAAACTGCTAACAGAATTAGGATATTTGAGGGAATATGCAGATGCTCAACCGCCAAAAGAATGTCCGATGATGCAGCATGGTTCGATATGTATTTGTTCTACAACTTGCCGGACAAAATCAACTTCTACAGCTACGTCATAGCCGATTTCTGGTTTGCTGGATTCTTCAAAACCTAACATATCTAAACTGATGCACCGAAACTGAGATTGCAATAACTCAATTAATGGCAGCCAGCAAGTCTTTTCTCCAAAGAAACCGTGCAGCATCAATAAGGGTCGGCCGCACCCGATGTCGAGGTAGGCTGCTGTTTGGGTGGTGCTATTGACAAATGTACTTAAATGTGGTTTTGTCTTAGAACTGCTTGAGACTGCATGGGGATCGACTCCTGAGATGTAAGAAATATTTGTAAACAATTGTAACAAAACAGCAGTCCAAAGGTTAAACTTCATTACGGAGTACACAATTAGAAATAGACCGTGATACTCTCTATGATTATTAGAAAATACTGCAAACTCAAAGCAGGAGAACACTTTGAACTCTACTTTAAAACAGTACCCGGCTTGCTCTCTTCGCGAAGATGTCAGTGAGTACGTAGCACACCTACAGCTTCACATGACGTTACAAGCTCGCAACTTGCTCCCTACCATTACCACCGCTAAGGACAGTCGCGAACAACTGTTGCAGCAGACTCAGGCTCATTTTGAGAAACGAGTTTCTCGACAAACTCTTTAAACAAATTTTACGATCGCCCGCGATCGAACTTTCCCACATTTCAGCATCCCAGAAACCCGGTAGCCTCAAAAATACCGGGTTTCTTTTCGGCTAATTATACAGGGGGTCCGGTTTTGGGTAATATGCGTTGGGTGTGCTTTAAATTTAATGTCTATGCGAATTCCGATTATTGCATTTTTGACTTTGGCGGCGCTGGCTGGCGGCGAATTGGCAGCGCGGGCGATCGATCCGAGTGCCGCATCGACTCAGGCGGAGTTTAGAGAGGGAACCGCAGAGGCGCAGAGGGCGCAGAGAGAGGAGGATGAGGTCATTGGTGACAACTTAACGTCAAACCGACCGTCTCTGTTGTTTGTAGCGAAGTCTAGATCCCCCCTAACCAAGGGCGGGCACGGGGGCACCGCCCCTACTAAGGGGGGGACAAGAAATATGCTCAAAGTCCCCCTTATTAAGGGGGATTTAGGGGGATCCAGACTCGATGACAAGCGACATTTGTTATCGGTTCCAGTCTTAAATAGTCACCAATCGGATGAGGTGAGTCCAACTGTGCAGGATTTGCCGGCATCCGATGAGCTCGCAACTTCTCCAGAAGTACGCGCGACGCAGCTATCCCCTAGGGAATCGCCCTCTCTCAAGTCCAGCCACAATAAAGATTTTACATCTGTGTTAAAAACTCCGGCCCCGCTGGCGGCACAAGCCGAAATCCCCGAAGCAGTAAACAGCAACGCCCGACAGCTAGGCGGTACTCTACAAATCAGTCAAGCAGGCAATGCTGAGGGCGTTTACGTTGCCGAGGTGAAAATTCGCTTTGTCAATTCCCGAGGCGAAGCTGTCGATCAAAAAGGGAATCCGGTTGAGGGCAGAATTTCGGAAGATTTTATCAGAGGTGAGATCAAACTCAAGGCGGGGGATAACTACAGCCGGGAAGTTGTACGATCGGATTTGCAGCAGTTGCAGCAATTGGGATTGTTTGACAAAGTGACGGTTTCGATCGAAGAAGTTGGCACGGATGTTAATGTAATCTACAACGTTCAAGAGCGATCGGCTCGCTCTTTTAGCGTGAGTGCCAGTCTTAGTGATGATGTTGGCGTTGCTGTTCCTCTTTCATATACCGATCGAACTTTCGGCACCAACCCCCAGCGGCTAGCGGTGGAACTTGAACCCAGCCTCCGAGGTATCCAGTACGATGTCGAGTTTGTCAGCCCTTACGTTGCCGCCGAAGACCGTTTGGGATACAGTGTGAGAGCTTTTGGCGATCGCCGAATATCGGAAATTTTCAACAAAGATATTGATTTGCCCAACGGGAACCGAGTTCGGGAAATTCGGGTGGGGGGAAATCTCAGGTTTACCAGACCTTTGGGCGATTGGCAATCGACTTTGGGACTGAATTATACAAACATCAGCACGCGCGATCGCAACTTAAATATCGCCCGCCGCGACGAACTCGGCAATCCTCTGACAATCAGCGGCAGCGGCGTTGACGAGTTATACACTGTTTCTTTTGGCGCGATGCTCGATCGGCGGGACAATCCCTTCAACCCCACCAGCGGCTCGATTCTCAGCCTCAGCACCGAGCAGTCGATTCCTTTGGGGCGAGGTAACATTGTGAGCAACAGGCTGTTAGCGAATTATATACAGTATGTACCACTAACTTTGTTGGGCATCAGCGAGTCCGAAGCCTTGCCCGAAATGCTGGCTTTTAACTTGCAAGCGGGGACGGTAATCGGGGATTTGCCACCAACGGAAGCTTTTCGCCTCGGCGGCCGCAATTCCGTGCGGGGTTACGACGGCGGGGATATTGGCAGCGGCCGGAGTTATTTTTTGGCTTCGGGTGAATATCGGTTTCCTGTGGGTCAGGATGTCGGCGGCGTGATATTTGTTGATTTTGCATCGGATTTGGGAACGGGAGATAGCGTACTCGGAAAACCGGCGGTAGTCAGGGACAAACCGGGGACTGGGGCGGGTGTTGGGGTGGGTGTGAGGGTGCGATCGTCCTTTGGATTAATTCGCTTAGATGTGGGTGTTAGCGACTCCGGCGACATCAAATTTATACTCGGTACAAAGCAGCGATTTTGAATTAGTCATCAGTCACGAGTTAACTGTAGGGGCGGGTTTTACCAACAATATTTGATAACCGCAAACAATCTTGTAAACCCGCCCCCACACAACCGATAACCCAGATTAACCTGATATTGGAGCGAATCCAAAAAATGTAGATTCAGATTTGTCGTTGGGTGGGGGCGGGTTTATTATATTGTTGGTTTCTGGCATAGATGATTGGTAAAACCCGCCCCTACAGGATGCGTGAAGATACAAGAAGCGATTTCAATCGCCAGTTGCTAAAAAAGGTTTCAGCCTGCGGTTTTAAACAGCGGGGTATCTGCTATCTCTGCTAAGGATTGGGCGAGTTGTCGATCGAATAATTGAGTTGGATTTCTTTGCTCAACCCAACCTCCAAAGTGGTACTAATCGAAATTGAGTGAAATACAGCACCTCGGTAAGGACACAACAATGTTGTATCCCTACTGTGTGGTAGGCAATTGACAATTGCTATATTTATTTAGGCTCGTAAATGCTTAACGCTTTGGTTTCTTCACATCAACATTTTTCGGTTTAGCGGCCGGAGTGCGCGGATAAAACTTAAACTTATTGAGCGCAGCACTTGCCGATTTAGCCACACCGCTATCGGTATCTCGCAAAGCTTTTTGCAACAGCGGAATCACTTTTTCCGACTTAATCATTGCTAGTGCTTCCACTGCCGCTTCGCGCACCTCCGGGTGAACATCTTGAACTAATTTTCCCAAAGTTTCTATTACTCGCTGACCTTCGGCTCTCAAAGGATTAGTAGCAGCCATTTTACCTAAAGCAGATGCTGCAAACTTGCGGGTTTCTGTGTCCTGACTTTGAACGCATCCTATCAACTGCGCCACCGAATAGCTTGGTGATTGTCTGGCAATTGGAAGCTGCTGTCCGACTTGGGGTCGATCTAAATCAATTGATTGTGGTTCAGGAAAATTTGTGTAATTTAACTCTTCTTCAACTTCTGTTTGATTTAACTCACTAGACTGTTCCTGCCAAACTTCTTGTTGTGGTAAATCTGCTCCAAATTCTGTTGAATTTAACTGACTGAACTGCTGCTCCGGGACTTCTTGTTGTTGTACGTTACTCTCGTACTGCTCTTGCAAAGACCTGATAGTAGCTTGCATCTGAGCTTCGTGAGCTCTCAACTGCTCGTGAGCCGCTTGCAACTGACTCTCGTATTGCTCTTGCAAAGCCTCCATATTTAACTGCAGCTCAACCTCGCGGTTCTCATATTCCTCAGCAGTTTGCCTCAAGCGAATTTCGTGTTCATTTTGCAAGTTTTGCAAATGTTGCTCCATCTGAGCTTGATAATTATGATGCAATTCGTCAGCAACTCTAAGTAAATGATGTTCGTGTTCTGCTTGCAAAGATTGGATATTTTCCTGAAGCCTTGCATTGTTAGCGGCTTCTAACTCCTCGCTGATTTGTCGCCGCAGCTCATGCTCGTCTACGCTGGCAACTGGTTGGAGCTGACTGTCGCGTTCTGCCTGAAGTTGTTGGATCTGATTTTCGTATTGAGCCGCAACTTGTTTGAGCTGATTTTCGTATTGGTTAGTAACTTGTCTGAGTAAATTTTCGTGTTCGGCAGTAGCTTTTCTAAGCTGATTTTCCCGTTCTCCTTGCTGAGATTGGACAGCTTGTTGCACCCGAGACATCTGAGCTAATTCTATTTCCTCAGTAATTCTGCGAGTTTGCTGCAAGTATTCTTGTTTTTGCTTGTTTAAGCGCTTTTCCACTAACCAGTAAGCAACTGCTATCCCTGCCAAAAAACCTACGATCGCTCCTATGATACCCACGACTAATCTCCTCCTGACAAAATAGTGATGCTGGACTTTTTACATTTAACCATACAGCCTCCTGTAACCGCCCAACAACAGCAGCCAGGCTGTCACTGCGAGCCAGTGAACCGCCACCGCAGGCCAGATAGAACCGCTTTGTAGGTATGCGATAGAGCACGCAACTCCCAAAATTGCCGCCAGCAGCAAAAACACTGGATTCATAAAGGTCGATCGACCAACCGGGTAAAAAGTCAGCGCGTTCAGCGGGTGGTAAACTACAAAAACCGCCAAACTCGCACATCCCCAAAACCACAGCATTAACCCAGAAGCCTTCTCGAACGGGTGCGGCAGCATTAACACGCGGAAAAATACTTCCTCGGTGAGCCCCGGACTGAACAAACAGCCAACGAGCACTCCCACAATTGTACGCCGATCGGTTTGCACGTCTACCTTCAGAAATCCCGACCAAAAACCGACAGGAAAGGCTATCGAAGTGTAAACCAGCGCGATCGTAACTGCAACCAGCCAATCAGTGAAATCGGGAATAGTTGAAAACGCCAGGGTGACGCGGCCTACTAGCAATCCCAGCAGCGCGTGAAGCGGAGCTATCCCGAAGGGAATCGCACTAAAATTTAACATAATCAAACCGATCCTTAAAATTTTCAAACAGATGTTAGCCGTAAGTTGAACCGTTTATGCAAAACCAATCACCCCCGCCCGTCAGAGTCCGCGTTTTTGTTTCCGGATTAGTTCAAGGAGTAGGATACCGATATTCAACGAGGAATCAAGCAAAGTATTTCGGTCTCAGCGGCTGGGTAAGAAATCTCCCCGACGGCCGCGTCGAGGCTGTCTTTGAAGGATCCAAAAAAGCTGTTGAAGGAATGATTGGCTGGTGCCGCCGCGGCCCCACCGGTGCTAGGGTTAGTGAGTTGGTTTTGGAATACGAAGACCCGGAGGGCGATTCCCTACCCTACCCTACCGGAACCCCTACGGGGAACGGGAACCCCTCCGGGGAAAGGGATAGCTCCGCTTCACGCACTTTTGAGATCCGGCGGTAAAAGAATAAAGGGAATAAACTGGGGTTGCAAGCTACTATACAAACGAAGTCTGCCTACTCTACGGCAGGCTTCGCCCACGCAGACTAAAGAATGAATCCGATAAAAAGTGCGGATATTTGGTATTACCAATTAGCAACGACCGGCGACTTGAGTTAATTGAGCGAACAACTGAGCAACTTTGGTCAAATCTTTATCTCCCGGCGCTATTTCTACGCCGCTAGAAAGGTCAACACCGCTGAAGTTATAGCCGATCGCGCTATCAATTGCATTTAAAATATTATCCGCTGTTAAACCGCCCGCCAGCAGCCAAGGACACTGCGGTCTAAACTCTGCTAACATCATCCAGTCGATCGTTTTGCCAGTACCGCCGAGTTGATTGGGATGGTAAGCATCCAGCAGTAAAGTATCGACACGAACAGCGTAAACAGCCGCAGTCTCCAGAGTTTCAGGAGTCTTAACTCTCAAAGCTTTGATAATTTCAATTCCCGGCAAAAACTCGCGCAGCCGATCGCAATATTCCGCTGTTTCATCTCCGTGTAACTGCACCCCGCTTAAATTTGACTCTGCCGTTACTTGACAGATGTTTTCTATTGTGGTATTCGCAAAAACGCCGATGCGATCGACATTTTCCGGCAACTGCTCGACAATCAGGCGAATCGTTTCTGGGCTGACATAGCGGGGGGAAGCCGGCACGCAGATAAACCCCAAAGCCTGGGCTCCCAAACGGGCGATCGCAATTCCTTGGTCTAATTTAGTGATTCCGCAAATTTTAACCCGCACTCCCAGTCCTCCGTTCCGAATTTGTATCAAAATATCAACGAATTGTTAACTATTAAAACAAATCTTAGTTTAATGCAAACCGCTTTTTATAATCTTGGAAATCAATTGATCTGTGAAATCAGGAGATAAGAACGTGATCAACTCATCTTTGCTGTTAGCCGTACAATCTACCGCTCCCTCAACGCCAGAGTGGTCGCCAATGGTAGGACTGACAATGATTTTATGCAATTTGCTGGCGATCGCGATCGGCTACTACGGCATAAACAAGCAAAACCGAGGCAAGGGTCCAGCTTTACCCGTTGAAGTGCCTGGAATGTTCAAAGGCTTCGGCATACCAGAATTGCTGGCAACAACCAGCTTCGGCCACTTGCTCGGAGCTGGAGTAATCTTGGGCTTAGGAAACGCCGGAGTTCTTTAAAAATCTGGGGAAGGGGAAAGGCAAGAGGAAGAAAAGATATAATAGAAACTCTTTCTTCCTCTCATGCGGCAGGAAAATTTCATGCACACAGGTTGGCGAATCGGCTCTTTATTTGGCATCCCCCTACTTATAGATTACTCGTGGTTTATAATTTTAGCCCTAGCAACCCGCCAATACGCCAGCAGTTACCGCTTGTGGGGGCCTGGGCTCTCCTGGAGTGCCGGGTTAGCAATAGCTCTGCTACTGTTTGCTTCCGTGCTTTTGCACGAACTCGGACACAGCTTGGCGGCAATGTCGCAAGGCATTAAAGTTAATTCTATTACCCTATTCTTATTTGGTGGAATTGCATCGATCGACTCGGAATCAAAAACTCCCGGTCAAGCTTTTCAAGTAGCAATCGCCGGCCCTCTCGTCAGCTTTGCG
Organism: Microcoleus sp. F10-B2; assembly: GCF_036704965.1. NCBI lineage: Bacteria > Bacillati > Cyanobacteriota > Cyanophyceae > Oscillatoriales > Microcoleaceae > Microcoleus > Microcoleus sp. F10-B2. The sequence goes on from NZ_JAUBTB010000033.1 coordinate 48,937, forward strand.
CTGTTTTTAATACTCGGTTTAGGCTCTCAAGTTCTCCCTCAGACAAGTTTGATTGCAATTGTGACAGAAAGGGTAGCAGAAATTAATTTAGTTTTGGGATTATTTAACTTAATTCCCGGCTTGCCTTTGGACGGAGGACAAGTTTTAAAAGCAGCAATTTGGAAAATTACCGGCTCTCGATTTGCCGGCGTTCGCTGGGCGGCAAAAACAGGACAAATTTTAGGTTGGCTGGCAGTTGCTTTGGGTCTGAGTTTATGCTTTTTAGCGCGCGAGTACGGCGGATTGTGGATTGCGCTAATCGGCGGGTTTGGGATTCGCAATGCCGCTTCGTACAGCCGCTTAGCTTCCTTGCAAGAAGCCCTGCTCAAAATTAAAGCCAGCGATGCGATGAGCCGCGATTTTCGAGTGGTAGATGCAGATTTGACTCTGCGAGAATTTGCCGATCGATATTTGTTAGAAGTCAATCCGTTTCCATTTTACATTGCTGCGACCAACGGGCGGGATTTGGGCTTAGTGTCGATCGACGATATCCGCTTCACAGAACGCAGTCAGTGGCAAATTCAGACTTTGCACAAAATTTTAAAACCCCTGGGAAAAACCCCCACAGTCTCCGAAAAAGCATCCATAGCAGAAGTAATTAACAGCATGGAAGCCCGTCAACTCCCCCGAATCATCGTCCTGTCGCCGATTGGTTCAGTAGCGGGGACGATCGATCGGGGTGACGTGGTTAAAGTTTTGGCAAAATACCTCCAACCCCAGATTTCAATCGCCGACATCAAGCGCAGCAAAGAAGAAAACAGCTATCCCCAAGGATTGCAATTAAGTGCGATCGCCAAAACCGCACAAGAAAACTAAAAATTTGGCATTAGTCAAACAATTTGGGATTTGGGATTTGGGATTAAAAGAATAAGAACCCCCGGAGTCATCTGTACGGATCGTGTAAAATCCAATTCCACGACCTCAAATCAAAAATCCCAAATTATTTGATTTGATAACTTAAGAGGCGGTGCATTTTTTCAAGAAAATTTGAAAAAATAATTATCAATATGCCCAAATTTTTGCATCAATTTCATCATCAGTTGAAGGAGAGAGGCTGGAGTTGGAAAAACTTAACTTATTCCTTCCCCTTCCCTGACTTGCAACCTCTTGCTATTATCTGGATTGTCGTGACGGGAACTCTATTGGGAGTGCGGCATTTAGGCGGGTTGCAGCCACTAGAATTAAATGCTTTCGACCTGATGGTGCAGTTGCGGCCAGATCCGGGCCCTGACCCCAGGTTGCTGGTAGTGACCATCACCGAGGAGGATATTAATACTATTGAAAAATGGCCAATTTCCGATCGCACTTTAGCAAAAGCGATCTCCGAAATAGCGCGTCTTGAACCCACAGCTATTGGCATAGATATGATTCGCAATACTCCCTACGAACCGGGGAATGCAGAATTGACGGCTCAATGGCAAAACCCCAAAGTAATCCCCATTACCTTGATCGGTAACTCTAAACAAGACCCAGCCCCACCACCTCCCAATATACCAGAAGAGCGGGTAGGATTTAACGATTTAGTCGTCGATCCCGACGGTATACTGCGTCGCAATTTGATGTACGCCAATAATGGTAAAACGACACTAACTTCATTCTCTATGCGACTAGCTTTTGCCTATTTTAACAGCAAAAAAATTGAGTATACTTTGACAGAAAAAGAAGAAATTCAGGCTAATAAAATAGTGTTTTCCAAATTGCGATCTGACTCAGGAGGTTATCAAAACATTAATGCCGAAGGCTATCAAATCATGCTCAATTACCGCTCTGCTGAAAATATAGCAAAGAGCGTGACACTAACTGAAGTTTTGGCTCGAAAAGTTGATCCTAAATTGGTGAAAGGTAAAATAGTGCTAATAGGCGTTACAGCTCTAACTGCCAAAGATTTCTTTTTCACCCCTTACAGCGCTACTGCCAGCGGAAACCGGCCGATGTCTGGGGTATCCATTCACGCAACGGCTACTAGCCAAATTCTCAGCGCAGTTTTAGATGGAAAAGGGCTATTTTGGTATTGGGACGAATGGCAAGAAATTCTCTGGATCGCTGTTTGGAGTGCAGTCGGCGGCTGTTTAGCTTGGCGGCTAGAAAAATCGCTGAGTTTGATGGGAAGTGCGATCGCAGCTTGCGGTTCATTATTCGGATTCACATTTTTCCTCTTCATGCAACAGGGGTGGATACCTCTGATTTCCCCTGCTATGGCACTTTTAATCACCGCAGCAGTCGCAGTCACCTATAAGTACGAGCAGTCGAGGCAACAGCAAGGGATTGTGATGAAATTATTAGGACAACAAACTTCACCGGCGATCGCAAATGCCCTGTGGAAAGAGCGCGTCCACCTGCTCGAATCAGGGTTATTGCCGGGCCAAAAAGTTACTGCTACGATCGTCCTCACCGACTTGCAGGGTTTTAGTACAATCTCCGAAAAACTACCGCCAGAAGTAGTAATGAGTTGGTTAAATGAGTATTTATCAGCAATGGCCCAAGAAGTCCAAGCACATCAAGGCGTGATTAATAAATTTACCGGAGATGGAATGCTGGCAGTATTTGGCGTACCTATTCCCCGCACCACTCCAGAAGAAATTGCAGAAGATGCTCGCCTCGCCGTATCTTGCACTTTAGCCATCAGTTCCCGCTTGCCACAAATGAATCAAAATTGGCTCGATCGCGGTTTACCGGCGGCAAAAATGCGAGTAGGCATCTTTACAGGGCCTGTGATGGTCGGTAGTCTCGGAGGCTCAACCCGTTTAGAATATGGAGTGATCGGCGACAGCGTAAATATTGCCTCTCGGCTCGAAAGCTGTGAAAAGGATCGGCAAGAGGACACTTGCCGGATATTGATTGCAGAAGAAACCTTTCTGCATCTGGCCGACAAATTTGAGGTAGAATCTTGGGGAGCTTTGCATTTAAGAGGCAGGGAACAAAAAGTTAATGTCTACCGGATTTTGGGAAGCAAAAAGAAATAAAAAGAGAGAATCTCTCTCTAAAAATTCAGGGAGTTAATATGAAAACAATTACTAAGTTTTTCCTCAATCTGACATCAGTTGGCTCAATAGTATTGATAGCAACGCTTAATGCTTCCCAATTAGCAGTGGTGGGACAGCCGACTCCAAAAATAGATGGCAAGCCACCCACTCAATCGGGAGGGCCGCGCTTCATTCAGCCCCGCGAAGATATCGACGATCGCCCCCCCGCTCAACCGAGAGGGCCTCAGCGCGGTGGCTGCGGGAGCATTCGTCAGCTAGGTGTCACAGCTTTAGTGCCTAAAAATAAGATCGGACGGACTGTTTCCGAGTATCCAACATTCTTTTTCTACTTGCCTCCAACAAAGGCAGAATTAGCCGAATTTACCCTAGAAGATCCTAGCCGCAAGCAGATTTACAAACAGGAGCTCAAAATTAGCAATTTATCAGGAGTGATTGGCGTTAGTATCCCCGCTAACACAAATGTGCCGCCCTTGGAAGCAGGCAAAAGTTACCGTTGGAATTTTACAGTGATTTGCGACTCTCAAGACCGCTCTAGCGATGAGATCGAAAGCGGTGTTGTACGGCGAGTTGAACTCAGTGCAGATATCCGCAGTCAATTAGAGAAGGCAGATCCGCGCCAGAAAACGGTTATTTATGCTGAAAATGGGATTTGGCAAGATGCCCTCAGCAATCTAGCTGCCGCTCGCCGCGCTAATCCTAACGATGCAGAATTAGCTGCTGATTGGAAAACCTTGCTACATTCTGTGAAATTGGGCCAAATTGCCAAAGAGCCGATCGTTGAAACTCAGCCACAGCCATAGTTTATTACATAGTCTTAGGCGCATTGAGGCCGAGAAACCGGGTTTTTTTACGAAAATACTTCGTTCGAGCCCGCAGATTCGGCAAAAAACCCGGTTTCTTCGGTCAAAGTGCGTAATTCGTGTATGCCAAGCCATTCCTCTTCTGAAAGCGGCTGCACCTCCAAATCAATTTCAAAACAGCGACAAGCCACCGCACTCAAAACATCAATTACAGTTGAAATCAAATCATCTCCCCCTTCAGATAGAGGTAATTTCACAGGAATTAATTCCTCCCCAAACACTTGAGAAAACAATTTAACATCCGGCTGCAAACGCATCGAACCGTGCTGCAAAATAGCATCACCCCGTCGCAATTGCGCGCTACCAATTAACTTGCAGCCATCAAGTGTAACTAAATCCGCGCCCGTGGCAGTACCAAAACAATTGGGATTGTGAATGTAACCCCTTCCAGCTTCCCCGTAATGCAAATCCAAACCCATCGCCCTCCAACCCTCAATCAAAAACTCGCAAATAGTCTGATAAGCTTTCATACGGCTGCTTCCAAATCCCGACGCCACAACTGCATAAGTTAAATCCCCTTGGTGGAGCACGGCGCGCCCGCCGCTGGGCCTCCTCACCAACTCCACAGGCATTCCCTGCCAAGACAACTGCTGCCAAAACTCCGGCCACCTGCGCTGGTGGTAGCCCAAGGAAATCGCCGCAGGTTGCCAAGTGTAAAATCGCAGAGTTGGGGGATTTTTGCCCGCTAGATGCTGTTCCAGCAGCCATTGGTCGATCGCCATCTGCACGCTACCAGACGCCGACAATAGTGGTATTAAACGCCATACAGAATTATCCATCAGTTCCCAGTCCTGAGTTTGCACTCAATAATTCACAGAATGTTTTAAAATTAGTAACAGTTTTTTGGGCCTGTCTTCTAAGTTAGTGCAAGTTTCACGCCCGCCGGTGCTTTAGAAATAAATACAAAAAATAATCGCAGAACCATGAGCAACACTGTAATTGTCATTAACGACGAAAAATTTGAAACAGAAGTCCTGAAAGCTGAGCAACCAGTGCTTGCCTATTTTTGGGCTAGTTGGTGCGGGCCTTGCAAACTGATCGCGCCTTCGGTAGACTGGGTGGCTGCCAACTACAGCGATCGTCTGAAAGTGGTTAAAATGGAAATTGACCCCAATCCTAATACTGTCAAGCAGTATAAAGTAGAAGGAGTCCCAGCTCTCAGGCTGTTTAAAAATGCCGAAGTAGTGCTTTCTCGCGAAGGAGCTATTACTAAACAAACTTTGATCGGTTTGCTCGACGCTCACTTATAAAGTTTGGACATGATTCGGGAGTTTCCAACTCCCTATTCACAATTATATCAATCGCAAAGATTGTTTTAACATCTCTCTTTTCTCCTAGATGTTCATCTCTGACTCTGCGCCCTCTGCGCTCTCTGCGGTTATAAAAAAAACATTGAAAAAGCAAATAAGAATGCCATAGCAAAAAATTAAATAATATTTACTCAATATAAAAATATTCCTTAAAATCTCAAAAAGTCAAAAAAAATATGCAATTTGCCAAACGTTTAGAGCCACTGCAATTTAATGTATTTGCCGATATGGATCGGGCGAAAACTCAAGCTAGAGCAGCGGGGCAGAATGTGATTGACTTGTCTCTGGGTTCTTCGGATTTGCCGGCCGCTGCTCACATTACAGATGCGATCGCACATTCTTTGTCGGACTCCAGCACCCACGGCTATTTGCTCTTTAACGGCACAAGAGATTTTCGGGAAGCAGCAGCTATTTGGTACGAGAAAAAATTTGGGATTGCAGTAAATCCAGAAACCGAAGTGCTGCCGTTAATTGGTTCCCAAGAAGGCACGGCCCATCTGCCTTTAGCTGTACTCAACCCCGGAGATTTTGCTTTGCTGCTCGATCCGGGCTATCCTTCCCACGCGGGCGGTGTGCATTTGGCCGGCGGTCAAATTTATCCGATGCCGCTATTAGCAGAAAATGCGTTTTTGCCGATATTTGAAGATATTCCGACAGCAGTGTTGGCTGAGTCGAAGATGATGGTTTTGAGCTATCCTCACAATCCTACAACTGCGATCGCACCTGTTGCTTTTTTTGAGAAAGCCGTGGCTTTTTGTCGCGAACACCGGCTAGTTTTAGTTCACGATTTCCCTTATGTGGATTTGGTATTTGACGATTCTGTAGGGGCGGTGCCCCCGTGCCCGCCCTCTGGTAACGAGGAAGAATATCGCAAATTGATGGCGCCGTCAATTTTTCAGGCGGATCGAGATAAGAGTGTGGCGATCGAGTTTTTTACACTATCCAAATCCTACAGTATGGGAGGTTTTCGAGTCGGATACGCGATCGGCAATTCCGAACTAATTGCAGCCCTGCGACAGGTAAAAGCAGCAGTAGACTTCAACCAATACCGAGGGATTTTGAACGGAGCGATCTCCGCATTAACCGGCCCCCAAGATACCGTCAGAACCAGCGTAGAAACCTTCAGAAAACGGCGGGACGCCTTTGTAAACGCCCTGCAGGGCATCGGCTGGCAAGTGCCTGTACCCCCCGCCACCATGTACGTCTGGGCGAAACTGCCGGAACCTTGGACCCAAGATTCCGTGAAATTTTGCACTCAGCTAGTACAGAGTACAGGAGTCGCAGCTTCCCCCGGTGCCGGTTTCGGGAAATCAGGAGAAGGCTACGTGCGATTTGCCTTAGTCGAGTCGCCAGCAATTTTGGAAGCTGCAGTTAGAAAAATTGCTGAGTTTCTCAATTGAGCGATGTGATACAGCGTATCCCAGGTTTGTGAAGGACACCCGCCTATCGGTCTATCCCCGCCGTAGGGACAAAGGCTTTCGCCGCGTCCCTTTGAGGCAGGGGTTAAAACCCCTGCCGGACTGGGGTTGTGACGTTTTTACGGACAAAAATAAGGGTACGGTGCCTAAGTCCCTACCCGCCGATCGAGATTGGTACAATTGCTAAACTATTGTGATTTATACCTAAAGGAATAGATATTTGCACGGACTATCTGTCACAATTTATGTTGAGAAATGTTAACGCGAGGGATCTTGAGAATTGTCAGTTCCGCTGACCCACTCTAAAAATCCTTGAAATGAATGCTGTCGGGGCAGCGATTGTTCCGTAAGCGAGAGCGCACATCCCAAAAATACCACACTGCCCAAAATTGCAATCAGCGGAAAATGCTTGCCCAGCCCAAAGTCCCGCTGAAGTCGAGCTAACGGCCTGCTCTCGCGCCTGAGCATCTTTCCCACCGTCAGTTGTTTGAGACTAAAAGGATCGCGCACAAAATGACCGCTCCAGCTAATTACCAGATGAGAATGGCAGTGGGGACAAGTGAATAGTCCGCTGACCATTCCGACTGGGCCTACGACGCTGGAACGGTGGCAAATCGGGCAAGTGACAGAATGAGTGTTATAGGTGGGAGCGTTCATAACTGCTTTTCTCGAGTAAAAAACCAACAACCAATGGAGAGCCTGCGTTAACGCCTAGGGCATAGACCTGAAGAGGCACTTTTCCTTAATTCCTAGTTTACCGCTCGGATCGGGTCGATCGGAGCTCACTGCTTGGGAAAACCTTCAAATTGCCAATCCCGCAGCGAGTGCAAGTCGGGAGCACAGGTGAGATTGTATTGCAGGGGAGTTACCGTTATTCTGTTGTCGCGAATAGCTTGCACGTCTGTAGGAATATCATGCAGCACCGCCGGATCGGTGACTTCTTCTACATCTTCTAACAATTCGCCAGCCAGCCAATAATAAGTTTTGCCGCGCGGATCGGTGCGCTTTTGAAATATGTCGAAATAGCGGCGAATGCCTTGACGGGCGATCGCAACTCCGGTAATTTCTGCTTGTGTAACTGCTGGTATGTTGACATTCAACAGCACCGGTTTGGGCATTGGCTGTTTTTCCAACTGCGACAGCAAAGTGACAGCGAAATCCACTGCCGGCCCAAATTCCTGGGAAGTATAGCTCGCGAGGCTGAAAGCAATGCTGGGAATGCCTTCCATAATTCCTTCCATTGCGGCCGAAACCGTGCCCGAACAGATGATATCCGTGCCTAAATTCGGCCCGTGGTTGATGCCGGAAAGCACAAAATCCGGCGGTTTGTCCAGTAAAGCCCACAAAGCGAGTTTCACGCAGTCGGCGGGAGTACCCGAACAAGCCCAAGCTTGGACTGAGGGATCGAAAATGGATTCGACAATTTCGGCGCGGATTGGTTGGTGCAGGGTGAGGCCGTGGCCGGTAGCGGAGCGCTCTCTGTCTGGGCAAACTACGCTCACGTCGTGACCGGCGGTGGCGAGAGCGTTGGCGAGGCTGCGGATGCCTTGTGCAAAGATGCCATCGTCGTTGCTAATTAAAAGTTTCATTGAAATTTTTATAGGCCTGATAACAATCTTAAACTAGATTCAACTATGCCGATCGCTCTAACATCCAATTACCTATTACGAATTATCCGTAACTACCGAAAATCTAAAATCTAAAATCTAAAATCTAAAATCAACCAGACTGTCGAACCAAAATTGCGCTAAACTCAGCTTGGCTCAAAATTGCCCTCAATCTAAAATCTAAAATCTAAAATCTAAAATCAAAATGACTGTCCAGCTCAGCGACATTGAAACTCAACTAGAAACCCTCGGTCAAGAGTCCAAAAGTGCGATCGCCACTGCCAATACCCTCGAACAACTCGAACAGTTGCGCGTCGGCTACCTCGGCAAAAAAGGCCAACTCTCTCAAATTTTAGGCATGATGGGCAAACTGTCGCCAGACCAGCGTCCCAAAGTAGGCGCGATCGCCAATACAGTCAAAGAAGCCCTGCAAGCCGATTTAGAAGACAAGCGCGCCTCCCTCCAAACCGCCCAAATCCAAGCCAAATTAGCCTCAGAAACCATCGATGTCACCATGCCGGGGATTTTTCGCCCCCAAGGCCGCGTGCACCCCTTAAACGCCGTCATAGACCGCGCTCTCGATATCTTTGTCGGCCTCGGCTACACCGTCGCCAACGGCCCGGAAATGGAAACAGATTATTACAACTTCGAGGCGCTCAACACCCCGCCCGACCACCCAGCGCGGGATATGCAAGATACATTTTACTTACCCGGAGGTGACTTGCTGCGGACTCAGACATCATCGGTGCAAATTCGCTACATGGAACAGCACAAACCGCCGATTCGGATTGTCTCTCCCGGCCGCGTTTACCGCCGCGATACTGTCGATGCTACTCACGCAGCAGTCTTCCACCAAATTGAACTTTTAGCAATTGATGAAGGTCTGACATTTACTGACTTGAAAGGCACAATTAAAGAGTTTTTGCGGCAAATGTTCGGGCAAGATTTGCCGATCCGTTTCCGCACGAGTTACTTTCCGTTTACAGAACCTTCTGCCGAAGTTGATTTGCAGTGGAACGGCAAATGGCTGGAAGTTTTGGGCTGCGGAACGGTCGATCCTAACGTTCTTAAAGGAGTCGGTTTAGACCCAGAAAAATATACTGGGTTTGCGGCAGGTTTTGGGGTCGAACGGTTCGCAATGGTACTTTATGAAATCGACGACATTCGCCGGGTTTATGCTAGCGATATGCGCTTTTTGCGGCAATTTTAAAGAAGGGCTTGGGGTCGCTTACAAGCTGCGTATAGAGGTGTTAGTCAATCGACATCAATCTTTCAGTTTCAAATAAGTGGACTTAAACAATTGACGGGGTGACAACCCCGTCAGAACATAGATACAGGGTATCCCAGGTTTATGAATTACACCCGCCGATCGATCCCCGCAGGAACACGGCACTGCCGTATCTAAAGCTGCACTTCATAAAGCTGGGATACGCTGTATAATAAATGACATACCCCTGATGCCCCTCTAAAACAATGCTAGTGTATTGCGCCTGAGTATCATTATCGGCTCATCTTCAGCAAAAATCAGTGGTCAAGGCTCGAGCAAGCGATCGTACTAAAGCCAAAGCTAGAAATCGGCGGACTGACGATCGTTTACCAGTTCATAGTTTCGCAACCTTAGTAGCAAATGTGGTGGCGATCGCTCTCAATCAAATTCAATCGACTATCAGGGCTGCTAGTTTCATTTTTGATAAGATTATTGAACCGACCATAGTACAACAAAAGGCTCTAGATTTGCTTGGTATTTCTCTGATTTGTACCCAGTAAACCCGGGGGGGAAATCTTTAAAAGTCTTGCAATTCACGGCTTACGCTTTTTGTCAATTGGGGAAGTTTATTTTAAACAAAATACTATTTTCGCCCTCAGAAATAGTCAAGGCAGTGCGTGCGATCGCAAATCTGTTTTTATTGGATGCAATAGAATAGGAACAGATAACTTTGTTTAGTTTGAATCGCGTTTTGAAGCAGTATGTAAAAACTCAGTATCTTTCTAGCTGATATCCAATCAGGTTGATAAACGCGATATCCGTAGGGAAACGGCACTGCCGTGTCCGTGTCCGTACCCCTAGGAAACTGCTGTGCCGTTTCCCTACCGTAGCTGGTTCTGTAAGTGCGATCGCACCCATTCCCGAAACTCTCTAATTCTCGCATTCTCTCCCTTTTCTGAGTCTAGCTGCATAAACTCTGCGAACTCTTTGACAGGAAACGAGCCAAATGCCAAACTGGTTTCCGATTCGACATAACCCGTATCATTTAAAATGTTAATTATTAGTTTCCCTTTCTTCCAAATCCACACCTCCGGCACTTTAAGTTCTGCATAAACCGCCATTTTATTGATAGATGAGCTAGTCAAATCCATTTCCACAGCTAAGTCTGGAGGCGGGTCATTTTTGAGGTCTATAGTTAACTTTCCTCGCATTAAAGCTTCATTTTGGATATAAAAACATTCATCAGCTTCGTTGCCAGCTTTTTTCGGTTCCGAACGCCACGTAGATGATTTTAATCCGATAATTTCAATCCCAATTTCCTCAGAAAGCGCTACAATTAGTCGTCCGAGAGTCCAGCTATACCTTTCATGTTCTGGTAAAGGTACCATTAGTTCTAAAGTCCCCTGATAGTAAGTCATGCGCGGCGTTGAACGTTCCGCAAATATTTCTAACAAGTGTTCGTAGGTTTCCCAACTGATATCATGTAAAACCAGGTGAGAACCTGCAAGCTCTTCTTTACTGTACGCTAGGGTTTGAACCATTGCAAATACTCCACGAGAACTTTAACTCTATTTTACTCTATTGAACATTGGACAGGTGCGATTAAGAGCGGGATAGCTTCGCACGCGCGTACATTACCAGATTGATTCAAGATTCAAAATAAATCCGGGGAGAACATCTTCACCTGATACAGCGGCTGGAGATTCTAGCACTTCAACTTCTTGATTCTGACGGTAAATTTCTACTTGCCGCGACTTGCGATTAATCAACCAACCTAAAACAGCACCGTTATCTCGATATTCTTTCATCTTATCCTGAGTTTCTTTCAAACTATCGCTGGGAGACATTAACTCAACGACAAAATCAGGACAAATGGGGGGAAATTTCTTTTGTTGTTCAGGAGTTAGTGCATCCCAGCGTTCTAATTTTACCCAAGAAGCGTCAGGAGATCGATCTGCTCCATTGGGAAGTTTAAAACCACCAGAAGAATCAAAAACTTTACCCAGTCTATTTTGCTGATTCCAAATCCAAATCTGTGCAGTTAATCCTGCATTGCTGCTGCTAGTTTCTCCTCCTGCTGGTGAGATGATAATTAATTCTCCTTTCGCTGTGCGTTCCAATCTAATATTTTCATTCTCCTGACAGAGTTGAAAAAACTGCTCGTCTGTCAGCTTAATAATTGGATTGAGGTTGAGCGTGAGGGTAGTCATAGCGGTATTTTATCGTGGCTAAACGACCTTTGTTGGGGATTGTAGCATATTGAGTGAGTTGCGAGGGCGATCGCCTTTTCGATAATTGTAAATTGAGATATAATGGTAAAAATAGATAATAGTGGATATTAGCTATGCAGCGAATATTCGAGGCTATATTAAAGGGAAACCTTTTAGAATGGGCTAATGAGGTTCCAAGACAAGGCGATCGCCCTGTCAGAGTTTACGTTACTTTACAAGAAGAGCGATCGACTTTAAGTGCGGAGTTTCGCCGTCACAGAATAGTTGAAATATTGGAAAAAATCACAGCAAATAATGTCTTTGCTGAGATTAGCGATCCGGTGGAATGGCAGCGAGATTTGCGTCAAGACCGTCCACTTCCAGGTAGGGATGAATAATGAATGCTGCTAGACAGTGATATTATTATCTACGCTTCCCAGCCAGAAAACTCGCAGATTAGGCATTTTATTGGCGAAAATGACATAGTTGTATCGGCAATAAGTTACGTTGAAGTCTTGGGTTATCATGGGCTAAATGAAGAGTATAGATTGTACTTTGAGGAATTTTTTGGTGTGGTGGAGGTTATACCAATTTCTAACGCTGTACTCGATCGCGCAGTGCTGTTGCGACAGATAAGGATAATGACACTTGCGGAGGCTATTATTGCGGCAACAGCTTTGGTATATGGCAGAACTTTGGTGACAAGAAATGTAGGGGATTTTCGGTGGATTGCTGAGATCACACTAATTAACCCATTTGAGGTTTAAGAAAAATGAGCGATCTTACTTTGGGAAGAAAAGGGCGATCGCACATTTATTCACTGCTTTTTACGTGATGTTCAACATAAGAACGCAGCACAGCGTTCATTAGAGATTGATAGCCTTTTCCTTGGCTTTTAAACCAATCTAATACATCGCTATCAACTCTTAAAGAAATAGCTTGTTTTGTCAGTGGTGTTACGAGTTTTGCTTTTGCCCAAAAATTCGCATCTAATTCAGGAATATCAGACGTATCGATTGCGGATTCGGGAATGTTTTCTAATTCTTCAAGTCGTTTGGGCGAGATAGTCATAGTAGGTATTTTTTTCTTGACGAGTGGCTTTTCTTGCAGAGATGATGCGGATAATTCCATTTCTTTCAGTATGCGCTACGGTGACGATAACGACACCTTGTATGGCACCAATACTGATTTCTCGGATTTCTCCGTAGTCGAAACGCTCATCAATGGCATTAAAAACGATTCCGTCAAAGATTTCTTGAGCTTCTTCAAAGCTAATGCCATGTTTTTTGAGATTTTGGGCGTTTTTATTTTCATCCCATTCAAACTGCATGATAGTGTATATACAAAATATATATACTTATAATATAGAATAACCGGATCGTACTTTAGGAAGAAAAGGGCGATCGTACTTCCCTCGATCCTAAATTGCTATAATGACAATCACCCAAAAAATATCAATATAAAGCCTATGTCTACTTACAGCGAGGTACTGAGTCAGGCTCAAAGTCTCACTCTTGAAGAGCAACAGCAACTTTTAGAAGTATTGTCAGCATTGATTCGCGATCGGGTAACAACCCAAACTCAGGGTAAACGATCGGAAATTGATGCAGCACTGATTGAAATGGTACAAGATCCAGAGTATCAAGCTCAAGTGCTACAGATGGAGGCTGAGTTTGCGGTAGCGAGTTGGGAAGCGTTGCAATTGGGAGAATCTCCTGTATGAACCGGGGAGAAGTCTATGATGCTAGACTTGAACCTGTTGAGGGTTCTGAACAAGGAGGAACCCGTCCTGTTATCATCGTTAGTCGAGCTACCATCAATACATATAGCCCTGTAGTTTTGGCTATTCCCTGCACTACTTATCAAACTGGTAAACGCACTTTGGGAAGATAAAGGCGCTCGGCTAGAAGCGTGAAAAAAGACAGGTTGCGATCGCCTACCTGATGACTTAAAATAGAAGAGACATATAGCTCTGTGGTCAAAATGGACAGAATCTCCGTCAACCCTCAAATTCACTTCGGTAAGCCTTGCATAATGGGTACGCGCATTACTGTACAGAGCGTTCTCGAATTACTAAATGAAGGGCTTTCTTTTGGAGAAATTATCCGAGACTACTATCCCGATCTGGAAATGGATGATATTCGGGCGTGCTTGCGTTATGCGATCGCGCTGGTGGCGGCTGAAGATGTGCATTTGGCATTAGCTTAAATTATGAAGTTTCTGATCGATCAAGATGTGTATGCTGTCACCACCAAGTTTTTGATTGATGCAGGACATGATGTAATTATTGTCGCTCAAATGGGTCTAGCGCAAGCAAGTGATGAAGAAATACTCAGAATAGCCCAAGCAGAAAATCGCATCCTTATTACGCGAGACAGAGATTACGGAAATCTTGTTTTTGTGAGGGCGATCGGAACGGGTGTGATTTACCTTCGAGTCTTACCTAAAATGGTGAATGAAGTTCACAAGGAACTAGCAGGGGTTATAGAAAATTACTCTGAAGTAGAACTAAAAGGGGCATTTGTAGTTGTAGAACCTGATGGACATCGGTTTAGAAAACCGCTTAGATAGGGTATTAATTAGGTTGGTGTTGGAAAGCAAAGGGCGATCGCACTTTGGGAAAATAAGGGCGATCGCGCTTTGGGAAAATAAGGGCGATCGCACTTCCCTCCATCCTAAATTGCTATAATGACAATCAGCCCAAAAATCTCAACATAAAGCCTATGTCTACTTATAGCGAGGTACTTAGTCAGGCTCAAAATCTTACTCCTGACGAGCAACAGCAGCTTTTAGAAGTATTGTCAGCTTTGATGCGCGATCGGGTAACAACCCAGACTCAGGGTAGCAGTGAAAGATTGCCCAGGAAAAATTTAAAGAGATGGCGAGGTTTTTTGCCTAAGCGTGTGGATGCTTTGCAATTCCAGTTGCAACTTAGAGAAGAATGGGATGATTAATAAATATCTTCTCGATACCAACATCCTGATTTACTACTTCTATGACGAGCCGGAGGTTCAGCCTATATTTGATGAGATTGAAGCTGGAGATGCAGAGGCATTTTACTCTCCGATTAGTTGGGTAGAGTTACTTTGTTACCCGGCATTGACAGAAGAACAAGCGAATGAGATGCGGGAATTTTTGAGGCTTATTAAGTGCGTATCATTAACAGAATCAGTTTTAGATCGTGCAGCCCAAATTCGTAGAGATTATCGCTTGAAATTAGGTGATGGTGTAATTGCAGCCTGTGCTTTAGTTGAGGGAAGTGTCTTGGTAACTCGCAATGCTAAGGATTTTAAGCGCGTTGATGGGTTAACTATATTAAATCCATTTGATTAGGTAAAAGAAGGGGCGATCGCACTTGCGGAATATCAGGGCGATCGGACTTTGAGAAAGATAAGGGCGATCGTTGATTAAGTAAAAACTGCTGGAATTAGCTTAATTCCCTTCTGAAAAGCTACATAAACTCTGTGTCTTCCACTATAAACTTCGTAAGGAGGTTTACCCTTATGCAGGGCTATAGGATCTGTCTTGGAGTGGAGTAGACTTGAGATAGAGTCAGGAGAATTTTCTATTGACTTTATTTTTCCCTCATTGAGTTCGCTTCTATTAGGGACTCGAATATCTGACATTTGTACAGGTCTAGTTTCCATGTTTTTTTTCCATATCTTACTAACTTTTAATTCCTTTGCTAGGCATCTAATTAGCTAGACACTCTATGTATTTCTAAAACTCTTCTTCATATTTTCCCTTGCCCACTGCATTCTTTTGTGAAATATAATTGTCCATCGCCACTTTAATTTCCTTGCACTTGGCCCGCATCCTATCTTCAGTAAAAGCTAGACGGTTGAGATCCATTTCGCCCATACTTTTTGCTGTGACCCCGCTAGTTAACTCTTTAAAGCTGAGACGACCTGAGCTAGATTTGTTTGTCAATGTAAGAAGTACCTGTTGATCTTGTTTAGACGCCTCCCAATGAAAAATGTTTACGCTCATCAAACCCATTTTTTTTGCAATTTTTTCCTCTTCTTCAGTTAAAATCAATTGGATATGAGATTCGTAGTAAGTTCCGCCAAAAAAACCTTTTTTCTCTTGACGATCTATGGATAATTTCATACTGACATCCTCCCAAATTACTTATGTAGTTACTAGGAAATAATCTGTTTACGCAATTAACAGGACTTTTTCCTTTTTGCAGGGAACCAATCGCGCCTTATTAATCCCTCTCCCATCCTTCCCACTACCCCATAGTAGATGAGAAGAAGCGATCGCAACTTTTTTCAATCAATCCTTCCATTTTTTAAGCGTAGTTGCGTAGTAGTCAGCTTTACGCAAAGCCTCACCCTTTGCAATCGGCTTTACCAGCAGACTCACTGCCAACATATACTTCGCCACTACCTTTGTCCCAATAAACATAGTAGGTAGAACCGGATGGCGTTTTAACTTCCCCAATTTTATCTTTAGCCATAACTAAATTGTCTACCAACGAGGCTTTTCACCATTTTTATAAGAAATGTGACAGGGATCAAACAAAGATTTAGCTCGAGCCAGAATTTCATGGTAGCCAAGATAATCCTCACCCAGCGCATCATGTAGTTTTTTTCTTTCATCTTTTGTTAAGTGTAAATCCGTAACTACCTGCTCTACATCTTTCTTGGCTGATTGTTGATTTTGTTTACCTCTTCCGTCTTGTAGTGGCTTGTTAGACATCTATATTTACCTTACTTACTTACCTAAACCTCAGTGTAGTACAATGATGAATCAGCTAATGTCGGGACTTTCCCCAGGTAGCTCGATCGCAAATGTCGGAATCTTGTCGGAAATGTCGGAAAAAATGTCGGAAATGTCGGAAATATCGGATATAATATGACAAATCCCAGCACAGGACTGACCTATGGACATCGCAGAAGTCTTGAAACTCGCAGACGAACTAATCTTCGCCAAAACGGGAGAACATATAGACTATCTGCAAAAGGCTATCCTAGAAGGGACATTCCAAGGTCGAACATACACACAAATTGCTGACGCGACTCATTCCAGTGAAGGTCATACTAGAGATATCGGTTCGGAATTATGGCAAATACTTTCAGAGGGATTCGGAGAAGAGATTACGAAAAGAAATTTTAGATCAATTTTAGAAAAAGCGAAATTTGATAACTTTTCATCAGCTATCGCTAGAGTAGGTAGAGATTATGTAGCGATTAATAACGTCAACATTTGTCAAGACAGGGCGAGAAGTCCAACAAAACCGCAAAACTCCCAACCAACTCCCAAACAACTCCACATAGACTTAGGCGACGCACCGGAAATATTCACCTTTTTCGATCGCACTTCTGAACTCTCCACCCTCGAAAACTGGATAACCCAGGATCGCACTCGCCTCATCGCCCTCCTCGGAATCAGCGGCATTGGCAAAACCACCCTCTCCCTAAGCCTAATCGATCGCATCAAAACCCAATTCGATTACGTCATCTATCGCAGCCTCCGCTTTTCCCCCACCCTAGACGCAACCCTCACCAACCTGCTGCAAATCTTTTCCCAACAATCAGAAACTCCCCAAAGCATCGAAACCAAAATTTCCCAAATCCTCGATTACCTGCGAAAATACCGATGTTTGATTGTCCTCGATGACGTGCAGATGCTTTTGGGCAGCGGACAACTCGCAGGACAATATAAAACTGGATATGAAGATTATCAGTTATTTTTTAAACTAATTGGCGAAGTTTGTCATCAAAGTTGTTTGATATTGAATAGTTGGGAAAAACCCAGAGAAATTGCCAGATTATCAAAAGATAATCATCCCGTGCGATGTTTTGTATTGGGAAGTTTAGGAGTAGCAGCTAAAGAGATTTTGAACTCACAAAAGTTATCCGATGAGGAAACATGGGAAACTTTGATTGATATTTATCAAGGCAATCCTCTGTGGTTGGAGTTCACGGCAACACTGATTCAAGACTTGTTTGGGGGGAGAGTTTCTGAGTTTTTTCAGTGCGAGATGCCGATTTTAGATGAAGGGTTGCAATCTCAGTTATCTAAACCTTTTGGGCGTTTGACTCCGGCAGAGTTGGCAGTGATGACTCACCTGGCTAATCAACCTGAACCCCTTGCTGTGTCGCAAATTTTCAACAAAATACCATTTTCGCCGTCAGAAATAGTCAATGCAGTGCGATCTCTTGGAAATCGCTTTTTATTGGATGCTGTAGAACGGGAAAAGATAACTTTATTTATTTTGAATCCTGTGATGAAACAGTATGTGAAAACTCAGTATCTTTCTAACCGATCGAATTAAAAAGGGCGGCAACCTTGCTCTATTATGCGAACATTAATCTATTTTTAGGTTGAGGGATCGATCGCCCTAATTGCCTAGCAGTCTCAACCCACTCCTGCATAATAATCTCTAGATTTTGCAATGCTTCTTGATAAGTTTCCCCATCCGCAGCACATCCTGGCAATTCTGGTACTTCGGCAATAAATGCCTGGTCTTCATCACTCCAGTAAATGATTACTTCATACTTCATTATCATCTTGGTTAACCAATTTATATTTCAAAATTACTGCACGAACTTGCTTTACTTGATAAGCTTTACCTTTTGATTTATCTGCTTTTTGGGGTTGGATGTTGAGGATTTCTGCCACTCCCTCCTTGGTAAAAATGATGATAGAAGGTGACGCACATTAGCATTTTTTATTGACCAGGGCTGGTTATAAAGGTAGGTACTGAACGCGGTTAACTAAATCTTCAGGTTCGCTAACCTTAGCAATAATTTCCAAGTCACGAATGCAATCACCAAAAGTTACATTCTGTTGATGGGCATAGATGACGCCAGCAAAATTTACTTCTTCTTGCTGGCGGCTGTTAGCTATGGCTAAAAAATCTTCGTCTTGTGTAAAAACAACGCGCTGAAGATCCGTTGCGCGATCGAGTATAATAGGGTCTGGCGTGTTTTGATGGTTATCTTCTTGAGCTCTCAAAACATCTACATCTCTTTGTCTCAGTCCATTTGTAATCGGTAGAGGCACATTCTCATCCATGTACAAAGCTATACTCATTTAATTAGTCCTTGGGCGCGGAGTTTTTTAGCCAAAGGAGATTCACCCGCTTCTAATCGCAACTTTTCGGCATACTCGAATCGGCGCTGCATATCTGCATCAAGGTCTTGTTTATGATCCCAGTAGTAAGCTAAGGCAGAGTAAATTTTACTCAAAGTTAGGTGAGGATAGCTTTCCAGTAATTCTTCAGGACTCAAGCTGTAAGCTTTTACCGAAGTCATTAATTCAACTACTTTCATAGTAGTCCCTGTGATGATAGGCACATTCTTCTCATCTAATTCTACGTATTTATATTCGGTTGCAGTTAGTGGCATAGTTTACCTCGTTAATGGATCTAATTTAATTATGAAGATATATTTTCATCCATTCCATCTCATATTCATCTCCTGTTTATTAAAATTCCTCAGCTAAACCTACCATCCTAATCGGACTATCAGAGAAATCACTTTGTATTAATTAGCAGAGTTTAATTTCATCCGAATAGCTGATATCATTTTCTCTTCCCAAGCTGGATCGTCAAGTTTTATACTAACTTTGTGAGGACGAGAATGCCGCCGATCCATATAGGCATAAAAAGCTTCTCGATCGTCTCTATGAGTGAGAATGTATTGCTTTAGTTCGCGATCGCTCATTGCAGCATAATTGACATTACTCATGGCTCAATACTCCCATCAGGTTGAATTTCTAACTCAATCTCTTCGCTTTGTCCTGCTAAGATAAATAGATTGAGAGTTCGTTCATCTAAACGCACTATATGAATTGGGTGAAACATCACGTTGGTAAGTAGATGACACAGCCGATATAAACTCCGTAACTGTTCTGCCGTTGGTTCCCTCATACACCGATCGTAATCGACTCCAAGTAGTTGCAAACAGTCATTTTATCCACCAAAATAAAAGGCAGAGCAGGCCAGATGCCTGCTCTAGTACATTATAACTCTATTCTACCCCCTCAATCCGGTCTTCCACCTCCTGATACAACTCACGCAGACGATCCAAATTGTTCTCCGAAGTCTCCCAATAACCCCGACCGTTCACCTCAAGCAAAGTGCTGACAATCTTGCGGAACGAATGAGGATTTAAGTTAAGCAAACGCTTCTGCATCTCCTCATCTTGGATAAACGTAGTGTTGACATCCTCATACACCCAATTATCCACAGCGCCCGCCGTCGCACTCCATCCAGTCGTATTCACCAGACGCTTAGAAATCTCCCGCACGCCTTCATAACCGTGCGACAACATCCCCTCGTACCACTTCGGATTCAGCAGCTTAGTCCGCGAATCTAAACGCACGGTTTCTGATAGCGTCCGCACCTGCGCGTTGGCTGTGGTGGTATCAGCAACAAAGGAAGCCGGTTGCTTCCCGTCGCCCCGCAAACTGCCGATCAATTTAGTCGGATCGGAGTCGAAATAGTGCGACACGTCGGTTAGGGAAATCTCCGCAGAATCCAAGTTCTGGAAGGTGACTTCCGCAGTTTTCAAGGATGATTCAAAAATCTTCCGGTCTTGTTCCATTGTTCCGGGATTGTCGGAAGAAAAGGCGAACGATTTGCGGGCTAAATACATTTCCTGCAACTCGGCTTCGCTTTCCCAGGTGCTGTTTTCCACCGCCAAGTTGACGTTAGATGAATAGGAACCAGAGGCATTGGAAAATACCCGGGTTGCTGCTTGCCGCAGGTTAATTCCCATTTCTTCAGCTTGCTTCAAGGCGTGTTTGCGGACGAAGTTCATCTCTAACGGTTCGTCGGCTTCCGCTGCCATTTTCACGGCTTTATCTAACAGGTTCATTTGGTTGATGAACAAGTCGCGGAAGACGCCGGAACAGTTAATTACTACGTCGATCCGAGGGCGGCCCAACTCTTCTAAAGAAAGCAATTCGAGTTTGTTTACCCGGCCCAAAGCGTCGGGAACTGGCTTCACTCCCACCATCCACATTACTTGCGCGAGGGATTCGCCGTAAGTCTTGATGTTGTCGGTTCCCCACAACACAACGGCGATCGTTTCTGGGTAATTTCCGCCGTTATCAACGCGCTGTCTTTCTAACAGCCGATCGACTACAACCTTAGCAGACTTAACCGCCCCCGTTGTAGGGATTGACTGCGGATCCAAAGCGTGCATATTCTTGCCCGTCGGCAAAACATCCGGGTTGCGAATCGGATCGCCGCCCGGGCCAGGCAGAACATACTCGCCTTCTAACGCGCGCAACAGTGCGCCTAATTCGTTGTCGGCACAAACTTGCTGCAAGCAGAATTCCAGATATTCAAACAGCGGTTTAATCGGTTCTGGATCGATTTTTTTGTAACCGGCGGCGTGCAAGGCTTCAACCCAAGGTGTTTTCTTACCCATGTTGAAGAAATTCAACTTAGAAACAAGGGAAACTCTACCCTCAGCATCGGTTTGTTCCTTCACCAAAGCGCCAACGGCATCCCGACAGGCAAAGGTGATATTTTGCAGCAATTCAACATCAGTTAAAATGCCTTTGTCGCTGTTGGTGTAAATTTCGCCGATATCGCGTCCGAGACTGTTAGCAATAATCCGCGGCAAGCTGATCAGCCCGTCTTCTTCGCGGTCTAAATTGGCGATATTCACCAAAGTTGCGATCGCCTCTTCAGCAGTCGGCGGCTTACCGATAACGTGCAAACCGCAAGGTAACAACCGCGATTCAATCTCCATCAACTTGCGGTAAACCAAGCCAACTAAATTGTCGCGTTCCTCGCCAGTCATTCCCGCAGCAACCCCTCTTTCTTGTTCGGGAGGTAGCGCAATATCCTTGTCCAAATTTACCAAACGGCATTTTTCGACGATCGCATCAACAATCGGCACACCCCGCCCAGTCTCTTTCAAAGTTTGATAAGAAGCAATTAACTCGCTGAGTTCCTGCAAACCTTTGTACAAACCAGCATTTTCAGCCGGAGGAGTCAGATAACTGATTGTTTCAGCATAACTGCGGCGCTTAGCAATTGTTGCCTCGCTGGGATTGTTGGCTGCGTAATAATAGATATTGGGAATTTTGCCGATCAAACTGTCGGGATAACATTCCCCAGACATTCCCATCTGCTTACCAGGCATGAATTCTAGCGAACCGTGAGTGCCAAAGTGCAGCACCGCATCCGCACCCCAAATGCGCTCTAAATATGTATAGTAAGCAGCAAAACCGTGGTGCGGGCTGGCGGAACGAGAGAATAACAACCGCATCGGATCGCCTTCATATCCAAAAGTAGGTTGCACTCCGATAAACACATTGCCAAAATGTTTGCCAAAAATCAGCAAATTTTGTCCGTCGCTGTTCAAATGTCCCGGAGGCGGCCCCCAATTTTCTTGCAAGCGTTCCGAGTAAGGAGTGAATTCTTCATACTCGGCTACGGACATCCGGTAAGCAATATTCAATTCGGGAGTTTGGTATTGGGCTGTTGCGTCGTGGATGACTTCTTGCATCAGTTTTTCGGCGGAATCTGGCAATTCGGGCAAGTCGTAGCCGTTGCCTTTTAAGCCTTTCATTACTTCATAAATCGAGCCGAAAACATCTAAATATGCTGCTGTTCCGACGTTGCCTTTATCGGGGGGAAAACTGAAAATTGTAATCGCAACTTTCTTATCTAATTTTGGTTTGCGGCGCAGCATTGCCCACTTCATGGCGCGCTGGGAAATTGCTTCGATTCTATCTTGCAGGGCGATCGCCTTGCCAGTTGCGCCGTCTCTTCCCGACAAAATAATCGGTTCGATCGCGCCATCCAACTCGGGAATGGCAATTTGCAAAGCAACTTGAATCGGGTGCAAGCCTAAATCGCTATTTTCCCACTCTTCCGTCGTTTGGAAAACCAGCGGCAAAGCCACCATGTAAGGGCGATTTAATTTTTTCAAAGATTCGATCGCCTTCGGGTGATCTTGTCTCGCCGGGCCGCCCACCAGCGCAAAACCAGTCAGAGAAACGACCGCATCAATTATTGGCAGCGGTGCAACACCTTTCGCCCCAACTTCCAAGAAAAAAGTTTCGACGGGTTTCGAGAAGTCCAAACCGCCGGCAAAAATCGGCACCACCCGCGCCCCCATTGCCTCCAATTCCTGCACCATTGCTACATAGTGCGCGTCATCTCCCGTGACTAAGTGAGTCCGCTGCAACACCAAGCCAATGCAAGGTGCGAGAGGGTCTTTGAGGTCTGCCGAAATATCTTTGCGGGCGTTGTACCAGGTGAGGTATCCTTTGACATCCTCAAACATCGACGGTGCCAAAGGATGCCAAATTCCCATGTCCGGGTAGACAACGGGCTCTTCAAAAGTTAACTGTTCCTGTCCTTTGAAAACATATTTATGTGACAGCATCAGCAAGAAGTTTTCCAAGTTTTCTTGGGAACCGCCCAGCCAATACTGGAAACTCAGCATGAAGTTTCGCGCATCTTGGGCTTTGTCGATGGGCAAATATTTCAGCACTTTCGGCAAAGTCTGCAGCAGTTTCAGCATTCCGTCTTGGAAGGAACTCCCGGATTTTTCCTTCCGTTTTTTCATGAATTCGCCGATCGCACTTTTGCTTTGTCCCAACTGTGCCATCGAGAAACTGCCCATTTTATTGAGCCGCATTACCCCTGGCATCGACGGGAAGACGACGGCGACATCCAAGCTGTCGCGCAGCGGTTCAACTGCCGCTACCACTTTTTCTGCCAAATCTTCGATGAAAATTAGAGAAGCAATAAATACATTGGCATCCGCCACATCCCGCTTGAAGGCCTCGTAATTTTCCGGGCTGCGGAGTTCCTCGATCAGGTAGCCGCTGATTTCTATTGCCAGATTCGGATTTTTCTGGTTTATCGATCGAACCGCTGCCGACAGGGCGCTTTGATACTGCGGTTCCAGTACGACATAGACCACCTTCATGAGCGATCGCCCCTGCAAGTTTTCCGGCACAACGTGGCGAATGGTGGGCTTGACGTGAGTGAACATCCGGTTAGGCTCCTTTAAGATGCTGTTTTCGGGAATCGGGAATTTTTTTATCCCATAAGCATTTTTACCAGAAAACGCTTGCCATTAGGCGATTTGAGCCTGCACGCTACACAATTCGACAAATTTATGGCAACTTTTTGTTACATTTTTTTAGAAATTCCTTGAGTAAATACTCCATATTTTATTTACAAAAATTTACTTGACAATTTATATTTTATATGTATAGGATTAATTGGTTGGATAAAAATAATTAAAAATTAACCAACGATTGACAAAGAAATCCTGAAAAAAGTTCCCATTTTTGTATAACAGATCAAACTTGCGATCGAGCAGTTAACAGATGGAAAAAAGGCATAATTTGTGAAGGTAGAATGTAGCCTTCGGATAATTGCTGAGTCAAAAAAGTTGACATTTGACCAGGAACTTAAAACCATTTCATAACATCTGTTTTGTGTAAATTCCCGATCGGCGATCGAATTCATGGAAAACTAATCGGTATTCACGATCGAACTCATCAACACTTTAGGGGGAAACATGGCTAACTACGCAATTTTCGACGAACAATTCTACCTCGCCTCATATCCTTGGGTCAAACCAGCCATTGACGCAGGAGTCATCAAATCCGGGAGAGAACACTTTGAAAAATTCGGGCGAGAAGGCGGTCTAACTAAAGTATCGCGTTATTTTGACGAAAATGCTTACCTTGCTGCAAATCCAGACCTAGCACCCTTTGTCCGTACAGTCAATCCAAACGCACCTTTTGCGACCGGCCTCGATCACTTTATCCAGTTCGGTTACGATGAAGGACAGCGCCGCACCCAAGTATCGCCTGAGTACAACGAAAGCTTTTATTTAACAAACAACTCTGAACTCCAACCGTTCGTTCAGAACGGAACTTTCAAATCAGGCTACCAGCATTTCATTCAATTCGGCTCAAAAGAAGGTCGGTTTGGAACTTCATTTTTTGAACCGGAATACTTAAAAGAAAACCCCGACATTGTACCGTTTGTCAACTCTGGAAACTTGAGAACCGGCCGGGAACACTTCTTCAATTTTGGACAATTTGAGCCGGCCCGCGACGCGACTTTTGTCGGCAGTCGCAGCAACGATGTTTTAACTGGTGTTGGCGTCGGGGATGTCGAACTTGTGGGAGTGGAAGTAGGTATAGATCGCAACGGCAACCGTCAGTATGAAAGCTTTGGCACCAATGAATTCGATGTCCTGATTGGTGCCCCGGGAACTAATACATTCGTACTCGGAGTTCCTGCTACAGCGGGGAATGTCACCCCGACACCGCTGTATTTGGGTAACGGTCAAGCTACGATTCGCAACTTCGACATAGAAAGCGATTTTATCCAACTGCAAGGAACTTCTTTAAACGGCTACAGCCTGACTCCAATTGGCAGCAATTTGTCAATCCAGCGTTTTGGAGACGTGCTCGGCGTGATTGAAGGAGGAGCAAGCTTGGGTTTGACTTTCCAAGAATCTAACGGTAACGGTACTTTCTTGATAGGATAGTCATTGGTCATTGCTCATTAGTCATTAGTCATTAGTCATCAGTCATTAGTCATTAGCTAATGCTGATGATTAATGATTTTTTATTGGTGGGCGATGGTTCTATAAAAAAGTACGATCGCACTTTACTTTAAACAGCAAACTATGAATTACGATATCTTCGACGAACAATACTACCTTGCCTCATATCCGTGGCTGAAACCAGCCATTGATGCAGGCATCATCAAATCTGGAAGAGAACACTTTGAAAAATTCGGTCAAGCCGTCGGCCTCACAAAAATATCGCGGTATTTTGACGAAGATACTTACCTTGAGGGAAATCCAGACCTTAAACCATTTGTCCGCACTCCCAACAATCCAAACGCGCCTTTTGCGACCGGACTAGACCACTTTATCCAATACGGTTACGAAGAGGGTCGCACTCGCGTATCGCCTGAGTATGACGAAGCGTTTTACGTAGCAACTAACCGAGATTTGCAGCCGTTTATTCAGAATGGAACTTTTAAAAATGGCTACCAGCATTTCATTCAATTCGGGGTAAAAGAAGGTCGTTTGGGAACATCTTTCTTTGAACCGGAATACTTCGTCAATGTGTTTGAGGCTATCAGCTCTGGAACATTAAAAACTGGTCGGGAACATTACTTCAAGTTTGGGCAATTCGAGCCAAGCCGCGAGGCAACTTTTGTCGGAACTTCCGGTAATGACATCCTCACTGGTGTAGGGGTAGGGAAGGTCGAATTAATTGGAGTTGAAGTAGGTTTTACCTATCCCGGCCCCCGAAATTATGAAAGTGACGGCAGCAATGAATTCGATACTCTCACTGGCGGTAGCGGCCGCGATAAATTCGTGCTCGGTGACATTGTTGGCTTCAGGGGAGGAACGCTCTCATCCAGACAGTTCTACATCGGCCCAGGTTTTGCTACAATTCGGAACTTTACTCAAGGTCAGGATATCATCCAGATAGGGATTCCCTTTGATCAATTATTGGTGTTTCCAATCAACAATAATCGAGATTTAGCTATTCAAACGAATGGCTTCCCCGTCGTTGCAAATGGTATTGCCACAACCAGTCGCTTTGACACAATTGCTGTTCTTGAAGGTGGCGGAAATCTCAACTTAAAGCTATTACCAGAATCTGGTGTTATTAGATCTTTCCTTGGGTAAAAATATCGCAGCTATGGAGGGTTTGCCTTAGTCCATCATGGGGAGACTGATTAATTCAAAAATCGTGAGATACAATTGCCATAATTCAGGGGTGAGCCAATCTAAATCTGCAAGAAAGTGGGATGAGAAATTCCTTTAACCCACATTCCGCAGATATTCAAGCAGATTTCATTTCAAAGAAATTCAGAATTGCCAAAACCTCAAATGATTGCA